>CBILQL010000405.1:0-5300 GCA_966238865.1 uncultured bacterium | reverse complement strand
GCCAGCTTGATGGCGAAGTAGGCGCCCAGGCCGAGGGCCAGGATCAGGACGATTCCGGCCAGGATGACGCGTTTCAGAACCTTCATGGCTTGTTTCCTTCCGGAGATGAGCAGGAAATTTAGAAAGAATGCGGCCGGAATAAAAAAAACACCTCTCCGGGGAGAGGTGTTTCCGAGTCCGTATTGGACGGATTCAGCGAATCGGAATTACCACTTCGCCTTGGCTTCCACGTCGGCGGAGCCGGTAGCGGTGGCGGTCAGATCCGTCACGAGGATGGCCACCAGGAGGTCCTTGCCCGATTTCGCGATGAAGGCATCACCTTCCGTGAGGGCGAGGCGGGTGGTCGTGGAGGAGGAAGCGGCGGCAGTCCAGGCCGCTTCGAGCTGGGCCTTGGTGTTGAGGCCGTCGTAGGTGGACTTGTTGATCGCGCGGATCTCGGTGGTGGCGGCGTTGGAGCCCAGCTCGTTCTTGACGAACTCGAACCCGGCGCTTCCGCTGATGCCGTCCGCGGCGGCTTTCGGGGAATAGATGGAAGCCGCATTCTGCGCCGTGGAATAGGCGAAGATCAGGTCGATTTCGGCGGCATTGCTCGAGGTAACGCCGGCGGTGGTGAGGATTTCCCAGGCGTCCAGCTCGATGAAGGAGCCCTCGGTCGGATTGCTCTGGGCTCCGAAGGTCCCCATATCCAGATCGAGGCTGTCTCCCGGCGGAGTCGTCTTGGTCGTATCTTCCGGATCATCATCATCGGTCAAGCAACCGGTGAGGGTGGTGGTCATGGTGAGCGGCAGGCACAGCAGGCCGATTCCCAGAATCTTCTTCGTCAATCCCCGAACGTCCATTCGATTACTCCTTGAGTTGAAGTTGATTTTTCTGAAAATCAACCGAGATAGTATGCAAAAAATAAATAAAGAATGCTATGGGCCAAGCAGAATTTTTGCCTTCCCAGCCCTTTGACGCACGGGAGCAACGGAAGTGATACGGATCCTCCCAGCCCAGGACTGACGGCTTCTGGGCGGGTTCAAAGGGTTGCCCCTGCTTCGCTGGAGGCCTATTCCCCGCCCCCTCTGAGGACATGGGCATTCAGTCCCCTGTCTGCCCCTGGAGCTTGTGGATTCGGTCCCGGAGCAGGGCGGCCTTCTCGAATTCGAGATTGGCCGCCGCTTCTTTCATCAGTTTCTGCAGGGTTTCCACGTCCTTCTGCTTTTCGGGTCCGGAGTCGTCGGCGCCATAGGCGGCCAATTCCTCGGCCACCAGCAGGGCCTTGATATCCACCTCCGGATCGGCTTCCGGGGCCAATTGCAGGTGTTTATGGATTTCCCGCTTCACGCTGCGCGGCACCAGTCCGGTGCGGCGGTTGAACTCCTCCTGCTTGTGCCGGCGCTTGTTGGTCTCGTCCATGGCGTAGCGCATGCTCGCAGTCATCTGATCGGCATAGAGCAGGACTTTTCCGTGCACGTGCCGGGCAGCCCGGCCGATGGTCTGGATCAAGGAGCGATTGCTGCGCAGGAAGCCTTCCTTGTCGGCGTCCAGTATGACAACCAGGCTAACTTCCGGCAAATCAAGGCCTTCCCGAAGCAGATTAATACCCACGAGTATGTCGATATCCCCTTCCCGCAGTTCCTTGATGATTTGGCTGCGCATCAAGGTATCGGTATCCGAATGCATGTAACGCACCTTAAGCCCAGCATGTTGTAAGTACTCTGTAAGATCCTCCGCGCTCCGCTTTGTCAGGGTTGTGATCAGCACTCGTTCCTGCCGCTTGAGCCGGACGGACACCTCGTTGAGCACGTCATCGATCTGGCCCTTGGTGGGCCGCACCTCGACCTCGGGATCCAGCAACCCGGTGGGCCGGATCACCTGCTCCACCACCACGCCGCCGCTTTTCCGCAGTTCGTAGTCGGCGGGGGTGGCCGAGACGAACAGGGTAGGAGGCATGCGGGACTCGAACTCGTGGAACTTGAGGGGCCGGTTGTCCAGGGCGCAGGGCAGCCGGAAGCCGAAGTTGACCAGGTTCTCCTTGCGGGAGCGGTCGCCGTTGTACATGGCGCCGATCTGCGGGATGGTCACGTGGCTCTCGTCCAGGATGAGCAGGTAGTCGTCGCCGAAGAAATCCATCAGGGTGGAGGGCGGCGATCCGATGGGCCGGTTCTCGATGATGCGGGAGTAGTTCTCGATGCCGGAGCAATGGCCCACTTCCTTCAGCATCTCCATGTCGTACATGGTGCGCTGGTTGAGGCGCTGGGCCTCCAGCAGCTTGTTCTCGTCGGTGAAGCGGCGCACCTGCTCGTCCAGCTCGTGGCGCATGTCCCGCAGCACCCGGTCCATGCCCTGCTCGCTGGTGACGTACAGGCGGGCCGGGTAGATCATCACCTCGTCGAGCTGCGCCTCCTCCTCGCCGGTCAGCAGGTTGACGCGGCTGATGCGCTCCACCTCGTCCCCGAAATAGTCGAAGCGGATGGCGTGATCGGCGTAGGCCAGGTGGATTTCCACCACGTCCCCGCGGACGCGGAAGGTCCCCCGGCGGAAGTCGTAGTCGTTGCGGCTGTAATAGATGTCGATGAACTTGCGCAGCAGCTCCCCGCGCTCCAGGGTCTCGCCGCGCCGGACCGTAATCATCACCTTCTTGAACTCCGCCGGCGAACCCAGGCCGTAGATGCAGGAGACCGACGAGACGACGATCACGTCCTTGCGGGACACCAGGGAGGAGGTGGCGCGCAGGCGCAGCTTCTCGATCTCCTGGTTGATGTTGGAGTCCTTCTCGATGTAGGTGTCCGTGGTGGGGACGTAGGCCTCGGGCTGGTAATAGTCGTAATAGCTGACGAAATACTCCACCGCGTTCTTCGGGAAGAAGGCCTTGAACTCCTGGTAGAGCTGGGCCGCCAGGGTCTTGTTGTGGGAGATGATCAGGGTGGGCTTTTCCATGGCCTGGATCACGTTGGCCATGGTGAAGGTCTTGCCGGATCCGGTGACCCCCATCAGGGTCTGATGCCGCTGCCCGGCCTGGAATCCGGTGATTAACTGGTCGATGGCGGCGGGTTGATCCCCCGCCGGCGCGAATGGGGCTTCGAGCTTGAAGAGGGACATGGGTAGAATATAGGAACGTTTGTGCAGTAATGTGAAGTTTGGTGAAGGGGGAAGGGGGTATGGTGGAGGGATTTTTATGGAAAAGTTTTTCGTTTTACGTTTTTCGTTTTTTGCTGCGCAAAAGGCAAAAAAAGGGCGCCTAGGGCGCCCAGTGCGAAAAACGGAAAACGAAAAACGGCGAAGCCGCGACTACAGGGATCTACGAAGGCGCGACTACAGGGAGTCTAACCCTTCGTCCTCAGGGCAGCTGCGCCAGGAACCGGTTCGCCTCGTAGGCCTCCCGGCTGTCCGGATAGATCTTTATCAGCTTCTCGGCGGTGGCCTTGGCCTTGGCGTTGTCCTTCAGCTCCTTGTAGCACAAGGTCAGCTTCCAGAGGGCGTTGGGGACCACGGGGCTCAGGTCCACCACTTCCTTGCCCGCGAGCTTTTCCTTGGGATTGCCGGTGCGGACGCCGAAGGTGGCGACGAACTTCTCCAGGACTTCGGCCGCCTTGGCATAGTCCTTCTTCTGGATATAGCTGGATGCCAGGCCGTGCAAGGCCCCGGAGGACACGAGCGCGCGGTCCTTGTCGCCCGGGTTCACGGCGCCATAGGACTTGATGGCCTCGTCGTACTTGCCCTTGCCGTACTGGATTTTGCCCAGCATCAGGTTGGCCTTGTCCTGGACGTCGCGGGAATGGCTCTTCTGCACGAATGCGGACAGGAAGGCCTCGGCGGAATCGACCTTGTCCTCCCCCAGGTAGACATAGGCCAGGCCCAATTCCTTGTTCTCCCGGGCCTGGGCGTTCTCCCGGCTGTTCTGGAACCAGAAGAAACCGCCCACCACCACCAGGACGACGCCGACGACTATCAGGGCCACCTTCCCGTAGCGGGGCCAGAAATCGTCCATGAACCACGTGGCCAGGGAATTCTCCTGGGACGGGAGGTTTTCGGTGGGGGGCTGTTTTTGCAGGCTCATTGTCCCTCGGTTGCCGCGCTGGGGATAAAAGGAAGGGGAAAGTTAGCTAACCTCCCCTGGGCCGGTCAACCTGTGCCGCCCTGTGGTATAGTTTAGTCGGTCCGCGCCGGGCGCAGGACCGGACCCGGGGAAAAGGGGCGCCATGGCCGCGGAAAACGATTCGCAGGAACACCAGGATTCGGGCCTCCTCTCCGAGGAGCTGATCGTCAGCGCCCTGGTCCACGAGGTGACCCGGGTCATGCATTCGGCCGCCACCCTGGACCAGGCGCTCAACGCCTTCCTCCTCGGAATCACGGAGATGACCGGCGTCCAGAACATGATCCTGTTCGGCATCCGGGAGGGCCAGGCGGCCTTGGAAGTGACTAATTTCATTGGCGTTCCGGCCGAGTCCCTGACCCGCCTCCGGGTCTCCCTGGCCCAGGATCACGTCTACAATTGCCTGGCCTCCCATCGCCATATCCTGGTGGAAAGCCTGGCCGAGGACGATCCCTTCGTCCCCGGCGGGGCGACCTCCTACATGCTCCTGCCCATCTCCGCCCGCATCACCGGATCCGGCGAGGGGGGGCCGGGGGATGCCGGCGGAGCCGGGGACGGCACGCCCCGCCGCCAGCCCCTGGGTGTGCTCTGGCTGGACACCTCGCCTCCCTGCCCGGCGATGACGGCCCAGGCCGTCTCCCATCTCTCCACCCTGTGCCAGCAGGCGGGCCTCCTCATGGAGACCTTCCGCGTCCAGCGGGAGCTGGCCGCCGCCAATTCCGAGCTCAAGACCAGCCATGCCCGCCTCAACGAGGCCTATGTCGCCCTCAGCAAGGCCCAGAAACGCATCGAGGAGGATTTGGACCGGGCGCGCGCCATCCAGAACAGCCTGCTGCCCGCGGCCTTCCCCACCCGCATCCTGCGGCGGGCGTCCTCCAAGTACATTCCCGCCGGCAAGGTGGGCGGTGACTATTACGACTGCTTCGAGCTGGAGCCGGGCACGCTCGGCATCGTCATCGCCGACGTCAGCGGCCACGGCATCGCCGCCGCCCTGGTGATGTCCATGTTCAAGGCCCTGCTGCGGAACTTCGCCACCCTGGACCGATCGCCGGCGGCGGCCCTCAACCGCATCAACCGCACCTTCCTCAACCAGTTCGGCGGCGCCCACTTCGTCACCGCCTTCTACGCCGTCTTCGAGCAGGCCTCCCGCAAGCTCACCTGGTGCAATGCCGGCCACGTGGCCCAGTACCTGCTGCAATATCCCCCGCCCCCCGCCGCCGAC
>CBILQL010000404.1:0-5302 GCA_966238865.1 uncultured bacterium | reverse complement strand
CAGGCCTCCACCTCCGGCAGGGGGGGATCGCCGGTGTCCAGGGTGGCCGCGGGCGCCGCGCCGGCGGGCGCGCCCATGTCGAACAGGCTCACCTGGCCGCTGGAACGGTCCTCCTGGAAGGAGGCGGCATAGGCCAGGGCCACCTCGACCACGGCGAACATGCGCGCGCGGTTCACCGGGAAGACGTCCAGGGCGCCGGCCAGGATGAGGCTCTCCAGGGCGCGTCGGTTGAGGTACTGGGCGTCCACGCGCTTGCACAGGTCGAAGAGGCTGGCGAATGGGCCCGCCTTCTCGCGCTCCTCGACGATCTTCTCCACCGCCGAGAGGCCCACGTTCTTGATGCCGCCGAGGCCGTAGACGATCTTGCCGTCCCTGACCGTGAACTTGGCCTGGCTGGTGTTGATGTCGGGGAAGAGCACCTCCAGCCCTAAGGCCCGGCAGTCCTCGAGCAGCACCACCAGGCGGGTGGTGTCGTGCATTTCCGAGTTCATGTTGGCGGCCATGAACTGGGCCGGATGATGGGCCTTGAGGTAGGCGGTCTGGTAGGCGACGGTGGCGTAGGCGGCCGAGTGGGACTTGTTGAAGGCGTAGCTGGAGAAGGGGACCAGCACTTCCCAGATGGTCTCGGCCAGCTTCGGGTCGTAGCCCCTGTCCTTGGCGCCCCCGACGAACTTGGGGCGCAGCTCGTCCATCTTCTTCAGGTCCTTCTTGGCCATGGCGCGGCGCAGCAGGTCGGCGCCGCCCAGGGAGAAGCCCGAGAGCACCTGGGCGATCTGCATCACCTGCTCCTGGTACACGATGACGCCGTAGGTCTCCTGGAGGATGGGCTCGAGGTTCGGATGGTAGCAGTCCACGGCCTGGGCGCCGTTCTTGCGCGCGATGTAGTCGGGGATGAACTCCATGGGGCCCGGCCGGTACAGGGCGTTCATGGCGATGAGATCCTCGATGCCCGATGGCCGGAGCTTGCGGAGGTAGTCCTGCATGCCGCCGGATTCGAATTGGAACACGCCCACGGTGAGGCCCTTGCCCAGGAGCTGGAAGGTCTTGGCGTCCTGCTCCGGCAGCTTCAGGGGGTCGAGCAGGACGCCGGTGGCCTGGCGCACCTGCTCCAGGCAGTCCTGGATCACCGACAGGTTGCGCAGCCCCAGGAAGTCCATCTTGAGCAGCCCGATGTCCTCGGCGTAGGTCTTGTCGTACTGGATCATGATCTGATCCGAGCCCGGCTGCTTGAAGAGGGGGGCGTAGTTGACGATGGCCCGGGGGGCGATGATGACGGCGGCCGCGTGCATGCCGGCCTGGCGCACCAGGCCCTCCAGCTGCTTGGCGACGTTGTACAGGTTCTGCAGGTCGGGCGCGCCCTCGATCTCCTTGCGGAAGTCCGGGCTCTCCTTGAGGGCCTCGTCGAGGTTGGCGAAGGGCAGGTGCGCGGGGAAGAGCTTGCACAGGCGGTTCATGTGCTGGGGCTCGAAGCCCAGCACGCGCCCCACGTCGCGCAGCACCATCTTGGCCTTCATGCGGCCGTAGGTGACGATCTGGGCCACCGAGTCCTTGCCGTACTTGTCCACCACGTACTGGATCACGGCCTGCCGGTCGTTGTCCGAGAAGTCGGTGTCGATATCGGGCATGGACACGCGCTCGGGGTTGAGGAAGCGCTCGAACAGCAGGTTGAAGCGGATGGGGTCCACGTCGGTGATGCCGATGGCGTAGGACACGAGGGAGCCCACGGCGGAGCCGCGGCCCGGGCCCACGGGGATGCCCCGGGCGCGCGCGGCGTTGATGAAGTCCTGGACGATGAGCATGTAGCCGCCCACCTTCATGCGCTTCATCACCTCGAGCTCGAACTCGTTGCGCTTGACGAGCTCCTCGGTCACCACCGGGTAGCGCTTCGCCAGCCCCTCCCGGGCGAGATGGGCCAGGTAGGCGTCGCCGTCCGGGAACTCGGGCGGGATGGGGAACTGGGGATGGTGCAGGGTGCCGAACTCGATCTTGACGTTGCAGCGCTCCGCGATGGCGGCGGTGTTCGCGACGGCGTCGGGGTAGTCCTCGAACAGCTCCGCCATCTCGGCGCCGGAGCGCATGTAGTACTGGTCCGAGGCCCAGCGGGGCCGGTTCGCGTCCTTGACCTTGGAGGCGCTTTCGATGCAGAGCATCACGTCGTGGGCCTGGGCGTCCGCCTGGGTGAGGTAGTGGACGTCGTTGGTGGCCACCAGGTTCCAGCCCTCCTCCCGGTGCAGCTGCAGGAAGCGGCGGTTGACCGCCTCCTCCTCGGGCACCCCGTGGGACTGCACGCAGAGGTAGACGTTCTCCTTGCCGAAGAAGGCGGCGTAGGCGTCGAGGATCTCCCGCTCCCGCCGGGCGTTCCCCTTGACGATCTGGTGCCCGAGCTCCCCCTGGTGGTTGGAGGTGAGGCAGATGAGGCCCTCGGAGTTCCCGCGCAGGCTCTCATGGTCGATGCGGGGCTTCTGGTGGAAGCCGTCCAGGTGGCCGTCGGAGCAGATGCGCAGCAGGTTCTTGTAGCCGGCGTCCGTGGCGGCCAGCAGGATGAGCTTGTGCCAGACGGGCTGGTTGGGGGAGTAGACGGTGTTCTGCCGCCGGTCCGGGGCCACGTACAGGTCGCAGCCGATGACGGGTTTGAGTCCGTTCCCGTACTTCTTGGCCAGGTTCACGAACTCGAGCGTGCCGAACATGTTGCCGTGATCGGTCAGGGCCAGCGCCGGCTGCCCCAGTTCGACGGCCTTCTTGATGAGATCGACGATGCGCGCCGTCGACTGGAGCATGGAATACTCGCTGTGGACGTGCAGGTGGACGAAGGGGGCGGCGGCGGCGGGGGTGGGCGCGGACATGCTACTCCACCACCCGCAGGGCCTTCACCTGGTCGAGCAGGTATTCGTTGCGGTGCCCGCTGTCCACCTCGATGCCGATGAGCTTGACGGGGGTGCGGTGGCGCAGCAGCAGCAGGGGCTTGAGGGTGATCCGCTTGGGGGCGGCGGCGGGATAGCTGAACTCCACCTTGCGATCGTTCTGGATGGCGGCCTCGATGGCCTCGAGCCGCTGGGCGATGTCCTGCTCGCGCGGGGCCGGCGTCTTCTCGCCCGCGGGCGGCTGCGCCAGCCGGGACGGCACCGGGTTTTCCCGCCAGGTGGGCTGGCCCGGCTCCGGGACCGGCAGGGCCCAGCTCCCCGCGCCGGGATCGAGCACGACGGGCTCGTGGTCGGCGACCCGGCGGGAGTCCTCGCCCGGCACCAGGCCGAAGTGCTGGAGCAGCTCCCGGACCCGCGCCTTGTTCTGCCGGCTCAGCACGAAGCCGTAGCCGGGGACTGTCTCGGTGATGAGCTCCATGAACTGCGGGATCTCCTGCAGCTCCCGCATGCGCTCCGGGTCCGACACGCGGAGCAGCAGGGCGTCCATGAACAGCGTGGAGGCGTAGGTGGAGGCCCAATCGACCAGGGTGCGCTGGGCCGGGCCCTCGAAGCCCAGCCATTGGAGCAGCTCCCGGAACTCGTCCATCGGCAGCCCGGCCTGCAGGCCTCGGATCACCGACTCCTTGGTGAAGCGATAGCGGGCCATGTACTCGTCGTTGCTCTTGATCCCGGCCAGTTCCAGGGGACGCTGCCTTTCGAAGGGGGCGTCCAGCGGGACCAGCGATTCCAGGTTGGGCAGGCTCACGGGCCGGGACGCGGAACTCCGGTCCCCGGCGGCCGCGGCTGCGGCGCCCCCTGCGGCCCCAACTGCAGCCCCGGCTGTGGCCCCGGCTGTGGCCCCAGCGCTGGCGGCCTCGGCGCCAGGGGTGCCTGCGGCCCCGGCTTCCCCGGTCGCGGGGGCTGCGGCCAAGATGTCGGCGAGGCCCCTGACGGGGCGCACCCTGCCGATGCGGCCTTTGATCATGCCGAAGTCGACCAGGCCCAGGAGCCACAGCTCTTGCAGGGCGCGCGGCAGGTTCTCCCAGGTGAACAGCGACTTGGGATCCTGGTAGCCCTTGCGCTGGGTGCCGCTGTGGATCCAGAGCAGGTTGGCGAGCGGCGCCGCCCGCGTGCCCGCGGCGCCGGCAGGCGTCCGGGACAGGCCGGCCAGGGCCCCGAGGGTATGCCCCAGGCCGCGCAGCCGGGTTCCGGCCCACCAGTCCCGCAGGCGCCTCTCGGCCTCGGCGCGGGGCAGCCGGGCGAAGGCCTTGCCCTCGGGGGTGAGGCGCAGGACGCCCTCCTCCTGGGCCAGGAGGCCCGATTGGACGGCGAAGCGCAGCAGGAACTGCACCTCCTCGCCGGGGATGGAGCCGGAAAGCCGTTCGCCGAAGGCGAAGCGGGCCGCCAGCTCCTGGGCATCCTTGCGGTGCATTTCGCCATTTTGCGTGATCTTGATCGCACCCAGCTCGATCTGGCCCAGGAAATGGCCGAGATGGGCGGTCAGGAAGTGACGGTAGGAGATCCAGCTGACGGACTCTTCTTCCGGGACCGGGAGCCAATTCTCGGGGAGGATGGCGGCGAGCAGCGGGGCGGCGAGCTCCTCGAAGCCGTGATAGGTCCGCACCTCGTCGCCCTGGCGGGTATAGAGGAGCATCTCCTGCTCGAGGCGGGAAAGGAGCAGGGCGGCCTGGGACGGCGATAGCCTCTCCTGCGCGGACAGCAGCTCGGACTCGGCGGCGCCCCGATCCTGGGACACGTAGACCAGCCCCAGGAGGTAACGGCCCTCCGCGTCGATGTCCTGCAGGGCCTTTTCCACCCGTTCGCGCCGCAGCACCCAATCCTGCACCAGTTGGATGACCTTGGCAGCCGGCACCAAGCCTTCGGCGGGGTTTTCCCGGCGGTGCAGCTTGATGACATAGGATTTTGGGGCGGCCGCGAGGAATTCTAGGAGGGAAAGCAATGCAGAAACCCGCCAGGAAAAGGGGGGATGAAATATAACAATCCCTCCACGGCGGTCACTTTTTGCTGGCTTGGGAACTGCAATGGCGGGCGTGGGCCCTGGAAACCCATTATATTTTGGGGAATACCCCGGTGAATTCCCAGCCCCGGTCGATGTGCCGCCTGGCCTTGGAATTGCTTGGATGAGTCGGAAGGCTATGAAGGCGGTATTCCACACAGTGCTCGTCACCTGGCTCCTGGTCGGCTGGAGCCATGGGTTGTTCCTGGACTCCACGATCACGGCCTACCGCGTCGCCAATGGCCTCATCACCGTGGACGGCAAGATGGACATGGTATGGAAGGAGATTGGCGGCGCGCATCTCCAGTCGACGTCCCAAATCAGCTTCAACGACTACAATAAAATCGTCCTGCTCTCCGATTCCCTGCGCAACCAGCCCCCCGAG
>CBILQL010000403.1:0-5309 GCA_966238865.1 uncultured bacterium | reverse complement strand
GGCAATACCTTGGTCTTGGACCGGATGATAGCCGCCGGGGCGGATATCGATATTTCCTGGGAAGGGTTTACCCCCCTGATGGGAGCGGCATTAGAGGGTCAGATATGGACCTTGAAGCATCTGCTGGAAAGCAAAGCCAATCCGAATAGACGGCATCCGACTGGCTTGAGCCCGCTTTTATGCGCCATCCGAGCCCGCAATCCGGAATGCGTCCGGTTGCTTCTCGCTCACAAGGCGAACCCCGGCCCCCTTCGCAAAGGGGATTTGGCTCCCCTACGCCTGGCCCAGTTGATGGGGAATGAGTTTATCACCAGGATGATTCGGGAAGCCTTGGAATCCCGGAGGATTAATGCCCCGACCTGAAGGGCGCCTATTTCCTGAACAGCCGTTTCATTGACTGGGTGCCCCCAGCCAGGGGATTATTGGGGTCCGGGACAAAGGCATTCAAAGCCATCCGGGCCAAATCCTGGGGTTCAATCCCCTTTTCCCGTGCCACGTTCCTGAAATATTCGATGTACCGCGGATCCAGCATGACCTGGAAGGGCTTTTTCTTGATTTCCAAGGGCGGACGGCCACGTCTGACCGCTGTCTTTCCTGCGTGTTTCTTTCCCGGCATGGGCCAAAAATAGGTCTTTTAGCACTTATTTAAATCGCATTTTTATTGCCTTTCAGGCCCGAAGTTTCCCATTCGGTTTTTTGTATTGGTCGTATTTTGCGCACGCAAAATGCAGCCCGGGCAAAGCCTGGGCTCACCCTCCCCCCATCGCGAAGCGATTAGCGCCGAGCCCGCGAGGCCCCGGGGGTATCCAGAGCGCCGCCCGAAATCCCGGGACGGGATTGAGGGAAAAGGAGCGAGGATTGACGCGGTTTTCCGGAGGAAAAGCGCGGCAACCGCAGCGACGACAGGCGCGGCCGGACTAGGGCAGACCGACAGCAACGCTGGCGGGCTGGCCTTGGGACGGTCTGGATACCCCCGGGGCCTCGCGGGCAGAGAGGCGCTAAGTCGAAGACTGGGGGGAGGGTCATGACGATCACCCGATCTACATGGGTGATCGTCATGAAATCGTCCCCGGGGAATAACCCCGGGGGCACTCGGCTCAGCGCTTGGGGCTTCTGGAAATTTGAATTCTATCCCATCAGTAGTGGGACTTCGTCCTCGGAAAAATCTTAGGGCTGGTAAGCTTTATGCGATTTGCAAACATCCTGGAAAGCATTAAAAAGAAGCCGCCACTAAATAGGAGATCCGGCCCTACTTCATCGAGGTAATGTTACATTTTATCCCTTCTCTGTGTGCCGAGAAAAATGGTCCAAAAACCCACAGAATCGGAAGAAAATGAGCATCCAGACCCACTGCAAGCCTCGCCAATCTGTTTTCTCGGCCGATAGACGGGCCACCGTTCTGAGCCTAGAGACCTTTCTTCAGGGACAGGTGAGCGGCGAAGAGTTTTTCGATGAGAACTACTTCACCATTGGGATGCTCACCTTGGTCGATAGGACTTTCCGCCACCTCTCGGGTGCCGGAGCAGGTTCCTCAGTTTTCCAACTTTCCCAGGCCATGGGCGGCGGCAAAACCCATAGCATGATTGCCTTGGGCTTAATGGCGCGCGATCCGGAACTCCGTAAAAAGGTGCTGGGAGAAAAGGATCCCGCCCCGAACTTGGGCCGATGCCGGGTGATTGGATTCAATGGGAGAAATACCGATGCTCCTGGCGGAATTTGGGGATCGTTGGCGGAGCAGCTGGGCAAGGGAGCACAATTCACGCGCTACGTTTCTCCGTTGCTCTCCGCCCCCGGTCCGCAAGCCTGGAAGGAATTGCTCGGCGGCGACCCACTCGTCATTTTCCTGGATGAATTGCCGCCCTACCTCGAATACGCCGTAGCTGTGCCGGTAGGGAGCGCCAACTTGGGTGTGGTGACGACCGCGGCGCTGGCCAATCTGTTCGTCGCCGTCGCCGAGATGAACAATGTCTGCCTGGTGCTTTCCGATTTGGCAGGGACGAATTTCAGCATCGGGCAGTCCAATCTGGAAGAGTCCTTGAACCGGGCGATACGGGACCTCTCTTCCGAATCCAAGCGCATTGCCGTTCCCATCACCCCGGTGAATCCCAATGGGGATGAACTCTACCATATTCTCCGCAAACGGCTTTTCGAAAGTATTGCTGGGGAAGCCGAGATCCAGAAGGTGGCCGCCGCCTACCGGGATGCGCTCCGTGAGGCAGTGAGAATGAATCTCACGACCACCTCGCCGGAGGCGCTATACACCCGCGTAGCCGATGCGTATCCCTTCCACCCCGATCTGCGCGAACTCGTGGGAAAGTTCAAGGAGAACGACGGCTTCCAGCAGACCCGCGGCGTGATTCGACTCATGCAAATGGTGGTCTCGCATCTCTGGAAATCGGAAAAGGCCGGGGACATCGATTTGATCCACCCGTATGATTTCGATCTGAACGTGGATGAAATCGCTTCCGAGATCCGCACCATCAATCCCGCGCTCAGCGAAGCCATCGCCCATGATATCGCGCATGGGGGAGATGCCGAGGTGGAACAGGTGGATGTGGCCAACGGAAATACCGATGCCTCGGATGCCGCGCGATTGATTTTGATTTCCTCACTGGCGACCACCCCCGGGGCCATCCACGGCTTGCGCGAATACCAGCTTGTAGATTGCCTGCAAAGACCGGGCCGTGACCTGTCCAAATTCAAGGCCGATGTCCTTGACAGATTGGCCACCCGCGCCTGGTACCTGCACAATTCCGCCGATGGCCGCCTGTTTTTCAAGAACCAGCAGAATCTGGCTGCCAAGCTCCGCGCCACGGCTCAATCCTTGCATTTTGAAACCGTGGAGCGCATGTTGCGCGAACATCTGGAAGGGTATTTTTCCGCCTCCCTCAAGGATTGTTACCAGATCGTAAAGGTCCTGCCGCTGCTCGATGAAGTTCAGATCGAGCCGGAAAAGACCACCTTGATCATCGTGCGCCCGGGGGGCCTGGCGAATCAACTGCCCATATCCGCGGATTGGCAAGCCTGGTGGAATCAGCAGCAATACAAGAACCGCATCCTGTTCCTGACGGGCTCCCGGGACACCTTTCAAAAAGTCCTGGATACGGCCCGTCAGATGCGAGCTTTGAAAACAATCAAGGAGGATCTGGACGCGGAAAAAGTCCCTTCCGATGATCCCCAATGGCGCGCCCTTGATGGCCTCCAGGATCGCGTGGGATTGCAATTCTCAGCCGCACTCAAGGAAGCATTCGATCAGATTATTTATCCCTCTATCAATGCCTCCCTGCGACCTTCCGGCACCGATCTCGCCTTTGCGGGCAATCAGAATGGCGAAGCGACCATCCGTAAAACCCTGGAAGGCGCCCAGAAGTTCACGACAAAAATCGACGATGATAGCTTCCGCACGCGCGCCGAGGCGCGGCTGTTCCCGTCACCGGAGACCAAGACCGTGCTCTGGGCCGATTTCAAGCGGGCGGCGGCAGTCAATACCCAATGGCCCCTGCACCGGATCTCGGCGCTCGATGAGCTGAAGACCGAGTGCCTGCGCCGCGGTCTCTGGCGGGAAGAGGGCAACTATGTCCGCCGTGGCCCCTTCCCCCCCGCCGTTCCCGAAGTCTCCATCCGCGAACTTTCCATGCAGGAAGATGGCGATGGGATCACCTATCTGAAAGTGGAACCCCTGCATGCCCCCGCCCTTGTGTATGAAACCGGCAATACCGATCCCACCACCGCGTCCAGCCCCGTGCAAACGCCTACCCGCTTCGAAGCCAAGGCGCTGCGGTACCGCTTTCTCGCCTACGACCCTGCCGATCTAAGCCGTGCCAGCATGGTCAAGGAATGGACCGCCAAGCTGAGGCTGAAATACCAATTGATCCCCAGGGGTGACCATTTCGAAATTGAGCTCCAGGCCTGTCCCAAAGCCAACGGCGTCACCATCCGTTATACGCTCGACGGTTCTTCACCGGCCCATGTGGGGGCAGCTACCTTTGACGGCAGAATCCGCGTGCCCGACGGCTGCCGAATAGTTTGCGCTTTAGCCATTGCTCATAGTTACGATGTCAATTCCGAGACCGTGCGGATCCAAATTCCCCAGAAGGGGCAAGAAGAGCGCACCCTGGACAAGGCCATCCCGGCTCGGTGGATCCATCCCGGAAAATGGGACGATACGACCGCGGTGTGGAACTTCATCCGGAAATTGGAAGGCTCGGCCGGCGTGCACGCCTACGATCTCAGCTTTACCGCCGAAAGCGTCGACGGGCAGCAAAACGTGGAGTTTACAGGTTCGATTCCCGGCGGCTATGCGGGCGCGATGCTGGGTTCGATTGCGACCAGGCTGCAGGACATGGTGGGGGGTGGCCGGTTGCGCCTTTCGAGCGGCGCCTTGGGCTTCCCGACGGGACAAAGCCTGCTCGATTGGCTCAAGGCTGAAAACCAGCCCTTCTGCTTGGAAAAGGTCAGG
Source organism: uncultured bacterium (assembly GCA_966238865.1). GTDB lineage: Bacteria > Fibrobacterota > Fibrobacteria > UBA11236 > UBA11236 > CBILQL01. The sequence continues at coordinate 850 of CBILQL010000403.1, read as the reverse complement.
CAATAGGACATGGCGCGCACCTCGCTCACGATGCAACGTAAAGTCCTGGGCCTGGGATTCATGCCCGGCGAAGCCCGGCATGGATTTCTTATCGACATTCCCAAAGGCAATGGCCCTGCCGACATGGTCTGCATCACCGAGCATCGCGGTTCGGACCTCGATTCCCTGGGTCTGCAGATGGCCAAGGCTCCCGCGCCCAATGATCCGGCCCTGCGGGTGGTTCTCGATCGCGCCCGCTGGCTGGCGCTGGCCCCGGCTTACTGGGAAGAGGCGAATCGCCGCTTGCGTGCCAATGGCCTGCCCGCGGCCAAATTTCAGAAGAACCCCGCCAAGCCCGTTCCGGTGCATCCCTCCCTGGGAAAAGAACTCTGCGTGCTCTGCTGGGCGGTGGAAGATGCGCCCCATGATGATATTCCCAATGCCTTGCGCAATTGGGAGGCGCTGGCGCCCGAGGAGCGCTGGTGGCTCTATACCATGACCGTGGCCACCACCGGCCAGGCCCTGCAGAAAGGGCTCGGATGGCGCAAGGCCTTGCGGGCAGCCCTCGCCGATAATCCCTTCGTCAAGGGAGAAGGCATGTCTCCCCGGGCGCGCCGGGAGCTGCTTGGCCATTCGCAACTCTCGTTATCCCTATGACCACAAGCACGGCAACCATGATCAGTTTCATCGAGACACAGTTTCCGATTGCCCGGCTTTCCCTTGAGTCTTATAAAGAACGGCGTTCAAATACTTCCCAAACTCTCACAGGCCTAGGTAAATGGTGGGGGCGCAAGCCACTCATTCTCGTACGTGCTTCCATTTTCGGGATGTTGATGCCGGCTTCGGGAAATCCGAAAAAAGATCGTGAAAT
>CBILQL010000402.1:0-5317 GCA_966238865.1 uncultured bacterium | reverse complement strand
CGCCCCCGGCTGAACCAGCCATCCTTCCAGGTCAGGGAGACCCCTACCCCTACCCCTACCCCTGGGCCTGGGCCTGGGCCAGCAGGTCCCCGGCGATACGACGGTTGATGCCCACCACCCCGGTTTCCCCGGTTGCCTGGGCCACGATGGCGGAGCCGGATATCAAGGACATGAAGGTTGGGATCAACCTCACGAAATCCTTCGGCCGCGCCTCCCGGAGCAGGCCTTCCACCAGAGCATGGGTTTGCAGGTAATGGCGGCGGATGCATTCCTGTATGGGCTTGGGCGTGTTCTCGGGGCGGAATTCGGACAGGGCGCGGATGAAGGGGCAGCCGCAGAAGTCCGCCTCCGCGAACCATTCCTCCAGGTAGTCGAAGATGCCGAGAAGCCGTTCGCGGGGCGACTTGCCCGGGACGTTCACATGCTGCTCCAGGCGCTCGAACCAGATGCGGTCCTTCTCCACGTAATAGGCCACGATCAAGTCGTCCTTGGACGGGTAATAGCTGTAGAACGTCTTCTTGGCCACGTCCGATTCTTCGATGATCTGGTTGATGCCGGTTTGATGGATGCCTTGGGCGTTGAACAGACGGAAGGCCGTGCCGGTGATTTTCTCCTTGGGTGAGATTTTCTCCTTGGGCGGGGTCTTGGCAGATATCTTGGAAGCGGCCATAAGCAAAAGATAGACAATGTTGTCTACTTTTTCCCTTTACAAAGTAGACAAGTCGGTCTACCTTGCTCGCATCGGTTCATTTCAACGCAGGAGATACCATGCATCCGAATCAGGTCCTTTGGGAAAAAGGAGATTTCACCGCCATCGCAGGCACCATGCGGGAAAGCGGCGAGCAATTGGTCGAGCGCATCGGCATCCGGGCCGGCCAGAACGTCCTGGACCTCGGCTGCGGCGACGGCACCACGGCCATCCCTTCCGCCCAGCGGGGCGCTCGGGTGCTGGGCGTCGATATCGCCCGCAACCTGGTGGCGGCCGGCAACAAGCGCGCCCTGGAACTGGGCCTCGAGAACTGCCGCTTCCAGGAAGGCGACGCGGCCGACCTGAAAGGCCTCGAAGACCGTTCCTTCGACGCCGTGGTCAGCATCTTCGGGGCGATGTTCGCCTCCAAGCCCTTCGACGTGGCCAAGGAGATGGTGCGCGTCACGCGCCCCGGCGGCCGCATCACCATGGGAAACTGGATCCCCAATGATCCGACCTTGGTGGCCCAGATCCTGAAGATCAGCTCCGCCTTCTCTCCCCCGCCTCCCGAAGGCTTCATCAGCCCCATGACCTGGGGCGTGGAAAGCCATGTCCTCGAACGCTTCGGAGCGGCCGGCATCGCCCCCGCCAAGGTTTCCTTCGCGAAGGAAACCTATACGTTCCGCTTCGCGGGGACGCCGGCGGGATTCGTCTCGAAGTTCAAGGACTTGTATGGGCCGACCATGAATGCCTTCGAGGCGGCAGCCAAGAACGGGAAGGCGGATGAGCTGGAACGCCAGCTGGTGGAGTTGTTCACCAGCCAGAACCAGAGCCAGGACGCCGCCAAGACGGTGATCCCGGCGACGTTCCTGCGGGTCACCGTGGAGGTTTGAGCAGAGCGGCGGGAGCCGGGGCCGGAGCGATGGACGGTATTTACATCCGTCGCCCGCGCCCCGCTTCCGCCGACTTTCGACTTCACGTCGAACGGCATCCGACTTTACAGCCTGAAAGTGATCCCGATTTCGCCTTGCAGGAAAATCTCACTCGTTTCCAGGAACCTGAACGCCAAGGAAGTGATCGCGAAAACATCTCCCTGCTCGACGCTGAAATTCCCCTTTTATTTCGGCCTGAAGTTGACACTATCCTGGTCGAAATTGTCCGTGGTACCGTTGAAGCCGCGATTGTATTTCTTCCCGAGTTCGGCCTTGAAAGCCATTGTGCCCTGTCCGGCCGTTTCCGCCCGGAACAGGGACGGCGATTCGAAAAGCATCCGCGTGCCGCCCACTTCATGTACATAAGGGGTGTACAAGCAGCCCCAAAACAGCGGGGACGCGAGTAGCAGTATCGATCCAAGTCTCATATTCGACGCGTCAATCTGGAATATAGCTGAACGGCAGGATTCATCAGGCCGCGGCCGGCGGCCCGAACCAGGCGGTCAACGCCTCCACGAGCCCCGCCCCGCCAGCATCCCCCACCCAGGCGACATAGCCGTCCGGACGCACCAGGACGGCGCCGGGAGCGGGCACCGTCCCGATCACCGGAAGCTCCCATGCCCCTCCATATCCGGCATCGATCAGCCGGACCCGATCCGACCAGGACCCGACGCCTAGGCTACCGGGCGCGCCGAAGTGTATCAGCACGGGACGCGCCGCATGCAACAGGGAGAAGACCCTGATCGACCCCTCCGCAGTGGTCAATTCGAGGTCCGGCATGCGACGCCCGAGCAGCGGATGTCCCTCCCCGAGGTCGTACCGCAGGTCCAGACCGGACATCCTCCCGGCAATCCGCTTGCGGGGCTCGCCCATGCCGAGCAGATTGGTCATGACGGCGCGCAAGGCGTCGGTGCGGTCGTCGGGGCGGAGCAGGGCGACCTGGGCCATGGTGTCGCGCAATACCGCCGCGGCGACCGGGTGCCGCTCGGCATGGTAGGTGTCGAGGAGGCTTTCCGGCGAAACCTTCTTGACCACCTGGGCCAGCTTCCATCCCAGGTTCACGGCATCCTGCACGCCGATATTGAGCCCCTGCCCGCCCGTCGGATAATGCACATGGGCGGAGTCGCCGGCCAGCAGCACCCTGCCCTTCCGATAGGTGGCCGCCTGCCGGGCCATGTCGGTAAACCGCGAAATCCAGCTTGGGGAATGCACCCCGAAATCCTCTCCATAAGAGGCGATCAGCTCCTCGCTGAGGTCGCTCAGGCTGGGTTGGCCCGTACGGCCCACGCTACGCTCCGTGAGCATGACCCGCACCGTCTTCCCGTCCTCGGCCTTGGTCAGGGCCCGGATGCCCTGGGCGTCTCGCCGCAGGCCCAAGGGCGGCTCTCCGGCCATCTGCACCTCGGCGATCAGGTTGCTGACGGTGGCATCCCAGCCCGGGAACTCGATGCCGGCCGTCTTCCGGACCAGGCTCCGCCCCCCGTCGCAGCCGACAAGGTACTCCGCCCGCAATGCCGGTCCTCCGGACACCTCTATGTCCACGCCGGAATCGTCCTGCCGGAACCCCGTGACCTCGCAGCCGCGATACAGCTTCACCGGCAGTTCTTCGACCCAGCCGGCGAGGATGGGCTCGATGCGATTCTGGGACAATGCGAGGCCGTAGTTGTGCCGCGTGGGGAAGTCGCTAATATCGAGGGGAATCCAGGCGAACCCGGCGACCTGGGCCGTCTTCCCCTGCGACAGGAACCGTTCGGCGATGCCGCGCTGATCGAGCACCTCGATAGTGCGCGCATGGAGCCCTCCGGCCCTCGCTCCGGCAAGGCTCTGGTCGGGACGCTTCTCGACGACGGCGACGTCCACCCCGGCCAGGGCCAGCTCGCCCGCCAGCATCAGCCCGGTCGGGCCACCCCCAGCGATCACCACCGCATGTCTTGTCATCTGCATCCTCCGTCCATGCCAAATATGCATTCTATAGCGATGCTCAGGGATCCCCTCATTTTCGTAACGCGTTTGTTCCCCTCGTGAAGCATCGCTTCATTTCAAGTGCAGCTTGATCATTGCTCAATGGCGATTCGAATTTGCATTTTTCGGGAGTACGAAAGGACTCCGTCATGCCGACCTCATCTCCTCGCCTTCAAGAAACAATCCGCTCCGAAACCGTCCATGATTTCATTGACGACATTTTTGGTGAAGACATGCATGCGAAGCGGGTGGAATCCTTGTCCTGCGCCACGTTGGGCGCATTGCAATCCTGCTCCCTGGCAGTCCGTCTCATCGGGCAGGGACTTGCCCAAGCCCATGAGCTCAAGCAGAAGCATTGCATCAAGCAGGTGGATCGGCTTTTCAGTAACCCGAAACTCGATGTCTGGACACTCTTTTCCGATTGGGTTCCCTATGCCATCGGCGAACGCCGGGAAATCGTTGTGGCAATGGATTGGACGGAGTTCGACGCCGATGGCCACAGCACCATCATGCTCAGCCTCATTACCGGCCAGAATCGAGCGACGCCGCTGATTTGGCGCTCGGTGAACAAGCACCTCCTCAAAGGCGAACGCAATTCCCACGAAGATGCCGTTTTGAAGCGACTTAAGGAGACTGTTCCGGAAGGGTGCCGGGTCACCGTTCTGGCGGACCGGGGGTTTTGCGATACAAAGCTTTATCGGTACCTGCAGGACGTCCTTCATTTCGATTACGTCATCCGCTTCCGGGATAATATCCTGGTGGAGGATTCCAAGGAGCAGGGCAAGAGGGCCTTGCAGTGGGTCGAAAAGGATGGCCGCCTCAAAACCTTGAAGGATGTGAAAGTGACGGCGGAGCGTGTAGAGGTGCAGCGGGCGGTATTCGTGCGGAAAAGGGAGATGAAGGAGGCTTGGTGCTTGGTGAGCAGCCGGGAAGATTGGAAAGGGCAGGAAATTATGGAGTGGTATGGCCGGAGGTGGGGCATCGAATCGCGCTTCCGGGACATCAAAAGCTACCGCTTCGGAATGGGGATGGCGGATATTCATACGAAATCCTGCGAAAGGCGCGACCGCCTATTCCTTGTCAGCGCCTTGGCCATTGCGCTGCTGACCTTGCTGGGGATGGCGGGCGAAGCGGTCGGTCTGGAAAGAACTATCAAGGCAAACACGGAGAAGCGCCGAACCTACTCCCTGTTCACCCAAGGGACCATCTACTACGCTCTATTGCCCGGAATGAAGGAGCGGGAGGCTAATGCCATGATCAAGAAATTCCACGAATTGTTAGCCCACCAAAGGGTATTTAAGGAAATCCTGGGTATTCTCTAGGTTACGAAAATGAGGGGATTCTTGAGATAGCGATGGGCATCGAGTTCAACCGCCCGAACCCAAGGGATACATTTTCGGCGTTCCAGGCGTCATACAGATTAGACCTATGAAATCCTTACGACATACCCTGGTTAAAATCACAATCGGCTTGCAGGCAGCCATATGCATTGCAGCAGCCCGCCCTGCGGATATCCATTCATCCGTGGCTCCCGGCGTGGGAAAGCAGATCCTCGGAGGCATGGCATATGGCTCTGGAGGCCTTCTGGCAGGCAGCGTGTCCGGAGCCGTATTGCTGAGCCTGGGATGCATGCAATGGGGAGAGGATTGCGGTTTCGCCGGATTGGGCGGCGCATTCATCGGCGGAGTCGTCGGGTTCGCCTCGGCCTTTCCCATGGGCGTGTACCGATTCGGGA
>CBILQL010000401.1:0-5334 GCA_966238865.1 uncultured bacterium | reverse complement strand
AGAAAATTACGGGAGCGCGGAGTCGGCGGGTTTTTCCGTACTCACGTATTCAGCGGAGAAATGAAACAAGTCGAAGTATTCAGGAAACCAGTTCGGGCATCCAGGCTACGACTTCGGTGTGGGCGGCGAAGTGGAGGAGGGGGGCTTGGGCGGAGAGGTCCAGGCCCAGGGGGGCGGCCAGGGTGTTGACGGTGATGGCGGCGCGGGCGGGTTGCAGGCGCCAGGGTTTGTGGTGGATGTCGCAGCGGAGGATGTTGCCTTCCGGGTCGGCGGCGTAGAGGCAGTAGCGGGCTGTGAGCCAATCGTCCAGGGTGCCCGGGGCGGCGCGGTAGGCGGGGCCGGTGGGCGCGTAGCGGGCCCGGAATTCCGCCGCGGGGGCGTCCCGGTGGGTGCGGCGGGATTGATAGGAGATTTCGGCGTTGTCCGGGAAAGGTCGGTCGTCCGGGATGCGGAGGCTGTCCGGGCCGGGACCCAAGCGTGCCACTTGCATCTCGGCGTCGAAGTAGGGCAGGTGGAAGAAGCGGCGGGCCCCGCGCACGGCGAAGGGGTTGGCGGCGTCCAGGCTGAAGAACCAGACGCCGGGCATGGCGCGGCGGCGGACGTAGGTGCGCACGTTGAGCTCGGGGAAGTCCGAGAGGCCCGGGAGGCGGGGGATGAAGCGCGGCCGCGTCCCCGTCATGCGGAACGGCACCGCGCCGATCCAGGCGCGGCCTTCGAAGAGGTCCAGCTCCAGGCCGGCGGGGATGCGCCGGCGCAAGCTGTCGGCGTCGACGCTCCAATGCATGAAGAGGAGGTCGTCCCAATCCATGGCCATGATCCAGCCGCGGGGCCGGCGGAAGGGTGCGTTGGTCAGGTAGGACATCAGGTCGAGTCGAAGCGGAACCTCTCCGCGATCCTCCGATACAACTCAATATCCTCTCCGGCGTGGTCGTCGGCCACCTCGAAGCTGAGGGAAACGTCCCGCCCCCGGCGCAGGCAGAGATAGTCCGTGTGGCGCGTGAAGGGCTTGCCGTTCATCACGGTGGCGTAGCGGGCCCGGAACGCGGGTTCCCCGCCCAGGACGGCCGCGCCCGTGTCCGCCAGGCGGACGTTGTCGCCGGCGGCGGCCAGGCGCGCCAGATATTCGGCCTTGAAGTCCTCCAGGGTCCTGTCGTCGGGGAGGCGGTGGGGGATCATCACCTTGATGTGGAAGCGGCGCGTCCAGAGGGTGTTCCGGGGTTCGAAGGTGAGGTCATGGGTGGCGGTGTAGTTGCTGACGGATCTCCTCTCGGTGAAGCTCCAGCCCTCCGGGTAGCCGAGATCGAGGTCCAGCAAGGTGTCGCGGTAGGTGCGCAGGGCGATGTTCTCCTCGCCGGCCATCCCCGGGATGATCCGCCCGCAGCCCGGGAGCAGGAGCGCCCCGGACAGGATGGCGACGAGGGACAGGATGGGGAGGATGGGCGGGGCCGGAGGCCGCATGGGGCCATTATAGGGGACGGCGCCGGGGACCAGGGCATGGGTCCGGGGCATGGGACGGCCGCCGGGAGGCGACTTGCTATTTTTGAGGCATGAATCCAGCCCCCGATAGCGCCGACCGTCCGGAAACGCCCCCCGACCTGCGGGAGTGGTTCGGGGACATCGACATCTACCTCTTCGATCAGCTGATGAAAGGGCGTTTCCGCCCGGGAATGCGCATTCTGGACGCGGGCTGCGGCACGGGCCGCAACCTCAACTGGTTTCTCCGGACCGGCTACGACGTGCATGCCGTGGACGAGGACGAGGACGCCCTGGACCATGTGCGGGAGATGGCTGCCCGGCTGGCCCCGAGCCTGCCGGCCGATCATTTCCGGCGCGGGCGCCTCGAGGACCTGTCCTTCCCGGAGGGGCATTTCGATGCCGTAATCTGCAATGCCGTGCTGCATTTCGCCGAAGACGAGGACCAGTTCCAGCGGATGCTGGATGCCCTGTGGCGGGCGCTCAAGCCGGGGGGCGTGTTCTTCGCGCGACTGGCCTCCTCCATCGGACTCGAGGACAAGCTGGAGCGCCTTCCGGGGGGGAAGTACCGCATGCTCGACGGCGGGGAATGGCTGCTGGCCGGCGAGGGCAAGCTGATCCTGGCCACTCAGCGGTTGGGCGGCGAGATGCTTGAACCTTTCAAGACCGTGAATGTCCAGAACCTGCGGGGCATGACCACCTGGGTCCTGCGCAAGCGGCAGCCCAAGGCCGCCTGAGGCCGCGGCCAGGACCAGGTCCGGGACCGCCTCCGGGACCCTCGCCGTGGAGGGCCCTCAGGAACCCAAACTTCTCCGGCACGGGTTGCCTTCCGCACCCTCCCGATCCCATAATTGAGCATGGGCCCGATATATTGGATGGCGCCCGCGGCGGCCCCGCGGACACGGGCCGGGACCGGCCCCCTGGAGCCGGTTCCGATGGCGGGCGCGGCAGCCGAGGGGACTGCCGACCCGCCTGCCTTGTTTATATATTGCGTGAGGCGGCCCGTCGTCGTCGCCGCGCTCCACTAGCCTTCAGCCTCAAGCCCTCTGGAAGCCGACATGTACCAGACACAGCTCTTGAAAATCCGCATCCGGCCCGGCAAGACCAAGCAAGTGGTGGAGTTCCTGCGACGCCTGATGGATCGCAAGGACGAATCCCTGGACGCGCTGCGCCGCGAGGGGATGATGGTGGAGAGCATGTTCCTGGAGCAGCGCGACGAGGCCGATTTCCTCTACTACTACGTGAAGTCCAAGGATCTGGCCCACGCCACCGAGGTGAACATGCTGTCCACCGATCCCCTCACCCAGGAGATCCGCCAGTTCGTCTCGGAGACATGGGCCGACGTGGCTTCGCCCGAGCCCCTGCTCGACCTCGATCTCATCCCCGAGGAATCCCCCAAGCCGCGCCCCCGCCGCAAGCGGCGGCTGGCCGGACCGGCGGCCGCGCGCGACGGCGAGGGCAGTTCCGCCTCCGCGCCCACGGGATCCGGAGCGATCCCGCCGCATGCCCTCACAGGACCCTGAAGTCCCGCCCGGCGCCGGGCCAGGCCCGCTTCCGGGACCAGGCCCGCGACCGGAACCGGTCCCGAAAGCGGAGCCCGCCTCGAGGCCGGAGCCCGTCCTGGAGTGGAACGACGGCTTCCAGGAAGTCCTGGAATGGCTCGAGGAAGGCCGGCGCTGCCTGTTCGTCACCGGCAAGGCCGGCACCGGCAAATCCACCTTGCTCCGCCACATCCGCAGCCGCATCCTGGGGAAGGCCGTGGTCCTCGCCCCCACCGGGGTGGCGGCCGTGCACGTGGGCGGCCAGACCCTGCACTCCTTCTTCCGCTTCCCGCCCCAGGTGCTGTTCCCGGCCACCGTGCAGCGCTTCTCCGGCGGAAGCATGTTCCGCAAGCTGCGCACCGTCATCATCGACGAGATCTCCATGGTGCGCGCCGACGTGGTGGACGCCATGGACATCTTCCTGCGGAAATGCGGCCCGGAGCCGGGCCTGCCGTTCGGCGGGGTGCAGATGATCTTCTTCGGGGACCTGCACCAGCTGCCCCCGGTGGTCTCGCCCCACGAGCGCGAGGCCTTCGCCACCCTGTACGACAGCCCCTGGTTCTTCAAGGCGCGCGTCTTCGAGCGGCTCAAGTTCGAGCGCATCCACCTGAAGAAGATCTACCGCCAGAAGGAGCAGGGTTTCATCTCCCTGCTCAACGCCGTCCGCAACGGCGAGGCCGAGGAGGAGGATCTGGCGGCCCTCAACGCCCGCATGGACCGGGACTTCATCCCCGGCGAGGGCGATCCCCACATCACCCTCACGTCCACCAACATGGCCGCCGACCGGGTGAACCTGCGCAAGCTCGAGGCCCTGCCCGCGCCGCTGGCCCTGTACCCGGCCCGCATCGAGGGCGAGTTCGATCAGAAGGCGTTCCCCACCGACAATCCCCTGTCCCTCAAGGCCGGGGCCCAGGTGATGTTCCTAAAGAACCATCCCGAGGGCCTGTGGGTGAACGGGACGCTCGGCATCGTCGTCTCCCACAATCCCGACGAGGTGTGGGTGGACATCCCCGCGCGTGAAGCCGGGCCGGTGCGCGTGGAGCGGGCCTTGTGGGAAAGCGTGCGCTACGTGCTGGATCCGGCCACCGGGGCGGTGGTGCCGAAGCCGGTGGGGCGCTTCACCCAGTTCCCGCTCAAGCCCGCCTGGGCCATGACCATCCACAAGAGCCAGGGCAAGACCTTCGACCGCGTGGTCATCGACATGGGGCAGGGGGCCTTCGCCCACGGGCAGAGCTACGTGGCCCTGTCGCGCTGCACCACCTTGGACGGCATCACCCTGCGGAAGCCGCTGTCGGGCCGCGATCTGCTGCTCGATCCGGACGTGCTGGAATTCCTGGCTTAAGACTGCTGAATATCCGGGAGGCGGATATCGCTCCGATGCGCCTTGGTGAAGTGTAAATAGACTTTACATTTGGTTGAATAATATGTTAAGTCCAGGAAGCGTTCGGGGTGAAGGACCTGAGGCATCGGGAAGCCGTCAGCCTGGCGAAGTCGAGCGGCCTCAGCCGGCCCACTGTGCTCAACTACCTGGAAGTCTTCCAACTGACCCACGTGATCCGCAACTTGCGGCCGTATCATGGCGGAGGCAGGCAGGAAATCCCGAAACAGCCGAAGGCATACGCGTTCGATACCGGTTAGCACGTGATACTTTCGCCAATCCCCGGGATTTGCCGGCGCTGCTGAATCGGAATCGAAACATGGAATAGGGGGGAACGCAATGCGGGGGAGGTAATCTTTCCTTCGAAGACCGCCAGGAACCGGGGCCCGCATGGCCCGGTCCAGGGAGGCGAAAGATGACCCGACCCGCAGTAGACAACCGGAATGGAATGATTTCCACCCTCGATGGCAAGACCTGGATGGGCCTTGTTCAAGGCCCGCAGGAAAATGGGGAGAGGACTCTCCGGATTGCCGTCCGTGACGAAGCCACCGGAACCACACGGGAATATGCATTCGACAACCGATTGGGAAACGCCAATCACGACCGGGCCGACGTCCTGGCCCTCAATGATCATCAGCTCCTGGTGCTGGAGTATCGCGGCGTGGATGGCAGGGACGCCGCGCTTCCCTGCCGCGTCTGGGCCGTGGACTTGTCCGGCGCCCGGGATATAGCCGGCCTGTCCCATGCCGAGGCCGTGATGGCCGCAGCTCCGGTCAGGATCCCCTTCGGCGATGCCATCTCGGCCTTGCGGTCTTTCGGGTTTCATATGGACGAGGGTGCCGCCGTGAAGACGGCCGCCTCCCCGGCGATGGGAGCCGCCCCGGAAGGGATTGTGTACGATCCCGGGTACCTCGCGAGCGGCGAGGCCTTCCTGCGGAATGA
>CBILQL010000400.1:0-5334 GCA_966238865.1 uncultured bacterium | reverse complement strand
AGGCCCATGCCCGCGCGCGGACGCGGAGAAGCTGCAGGCGGCGTTCCCGGAACAACATCTGGCGCGGAAGCATGCCTTCCAATCTACCCTCTGACTTGGACAGATTCTGTCCCCGCCACCTCTTCCCCATTCCGATCCCCATCCTCATGCCGCCAGGCTTTCCGGAGCGCGGGCATAGGCGGGATATTTCCGGAGGCCGTCCTTGAGCCGGCGCGATGCGAGGGCGAAGTCCATCTGGTTGGGAAGCCATTCGATGATGCGCACGTCCTCGGCCACCACGGCGCAGGTGTCCCAGTCCTCGATCACCCGGCCCCGGACCTCGATGAGGTTGCCGCTGAAGGGGACCTGCCCCACCAAAGTGTCGTTCCATTTCTCCAGGGCGTCGGGCCAGAAGATCACGTCCACGTAACCGGTCTCGTCCCCGAGGGTCAGGAACTTCATGTACCGCCCGCCGTTCGACACCGGGTGCAGGCGATCGGTGACGGCCAGGCCCAGCACCTTGACGCGCTTCCCGACGTGGCCGGGCAGCTCCCTGGCCGGCAGGGCGTCGCGGGCCTCCGCATGGACGCGCACCACGTCCAGCATGTCCGCGGACAGGACGTAGCCGAGCATGCGCAGCTCGTTCAGGCAGCGCTGGAACAGGGAGTACTCGGCCAGGTACGGGATGCGATCCGAATCCGCCCCTCCGCCATCCTCCCCGCCGAAAAGATCGCCCTGCTCGCGCCGGATGTGGGGAAAGGCCGCGTCCAGCTGGTAGAGCAGCTGCGGCTGGGTCAGCCGGAAGGAATGGCAGGCGCCGGCCAGGATGAGGTTCTCGGCCTCGCGCTTGTGGAGCGGGACCCGACGCAGCAGATCGGGCAGATCGCGGTAGGGACCGTTCGCCTCCCGCTCGTCGACCAGCACCTTGAGGGCCGTCTCGCGGCAGTCCCGCACCGGGATTAGGCCCGGGCGCAAGGCATTGCCGCGACCCTTGTACTGGAGCTGCGACGCGTTGACGCACAGGGGCAGCACCTCGAGGCCCAGGCGCCGCGCCTCGTCCAGGTAGACCCCGCGCGTGTAGAACCCGTGGCGGTTGCTGATGACGGCGGCCAGGAACTGTGCCGGGTACTGGGCCTTGAGGTGGCTGCATTGGAAGGAGAGCTCGGCGTAGCTGGCGCTGTGGGACTTGCAGAAGGAGAAGCCGGTGAAGGAGGACACACGGGTCCACAGCTCCTCGGCCTCGTCCCGGGTGAAAGGCCTGTCCCGCCTGTCCGGCGTCCCCGATGCGGGCCGCCCCAGGCAGCCGTCGACGAAGGCCCGGCGCGTGTCCTCCCAGGCCCTGCCCCCCAGGCCGCCCTCGCGCTGGCTGTTCATCATCTTGCGGATGCGATCGGCCTCCCGATAGGGCAGCCCGGCCACGTCGCGGCAGATGCGGATGACGTCCTCCTGGAAGGCGCAGACGTCGTGGGTCTCGCCGAGGATGGGTTCCAGGGAAGGATGCAGGTAGTCCCAGTCGCGGGGCTCGTCGAGCTTCATCTTGCGGCGCCTTTCCACGAAGGTCGAGCAATAGGCCGTGCCGGCGGGACGGATCAGGCTCGACGTGATGACGATTTCCTCGAAGGTCTCGGCCTTGGCCCTGCGGTTGAGGCGGATCTGGGCCGGGCTCTCGATGTAGAAGATGCCGCGGGTGCGCCCGGTGTGGAGCATGTCGACCACCTCGGGATCGCGCTTGCACCGCTCCAGGTCCCAGACCCGCGGGTCGGGCTCCCCCTGCTCCTCGAGCTGGGCCAGGGCGTCGCGCAGCACCGACAGCGACCCGTTGCCGAGGAGATCGAACTTGATGAGCCCCAGGTCGTCGATGCCGTTGTGCATGTCGACCTGGGTCACGATCCGGCCGAGGTCCTCCCGGCCGGCGCGGCCCCGGGATCCGGCATCCGCCGCCCCCGTCCCGTCCCCGCCCCGGGACCATTCGCAGCCGACGTGGCGCCATATCGGCTGGTTGGTGACGATGAGGCCCCCGGGGTGCTGCCCCAGGAAGCGGGCCTTGCCCTCGAGCTTCCGGGCCCAGGCGCCGATGCGGCGCACCTCGGCGTCGTCGATGCGCTGGGCGCGGGTCTCCAGGCTGCCCAGCACGAGGCTCGCCTGCTCGTCGGAATAGCCGAACACCTTGGCGGTCTCGCGGAAGGCCGCGCGGAGGCGGAAGCGGTTGGTGGTGCAGGTGATGGCCACCCGGTCGCGGCCGAAGCGCTCCGCCATGAACCGCAGGGCCGCGTCCCGCTCGTCCCAGCCGAAGTCGAGATCGGCGTCCGGCGGGGCGGCGCGGTCCTCGTTGAGGAAGCGCTCGAAGTACAGCTTGTGGACGATGGGATCCAGGTTGCACACGCCGAGGTTGTAGAAGGTGATGGAGTTGGCCCCGCTGCCCCGCAGGATGGAGCAGTCACGCCCCCGCCGGTACTTGCCGCGGAAGGCGCGCACCGACCAGTCCTTCACCTCCTTGATCATGAGGAAGTAGGAGGAGTAGCCGAGCTTGGCGATGACCTCGAGCTCTTTTTTCTGGATGTCCCGCGCCGCGTCGAGCTCGGGGCGGCCCCGGTAGCGCTTCCACAGGCCTTGGAAGGCGAGGCGCGCGAGGTAGGTATCGGGGGTGTAACCCCGGGGGACGGCGATCTCGGGCATGATCCACCGGCCCAGGTCGAGCTCCACCCCCTCGCAGGCGTCGGCGACGGCGGAGGCGTTCGCGAGGGCGTCCGGCCGGTCGGCGAACTGGTCCGCCAGGGCGGCGGGCCCGGTGAGGTATGCCCCCTCGGGCGCGGTCTCGCCGGGCCGGAGGCGGCTCAGGGTGGAGTTGAGGTCGATGGCCCGCACGATGCGGTGCAGCTCATGATCCCCGCGCTCCAGGAAGCGGACGTCCCCGGAGGCGGCCACGGGGAGCCCCAGGCTATCGCATAGCCGCTCGATTTCCCGGCTGCGGGCGCGGGTCTCCGGGCAATGACGCACCAGCTCGCCGAAGAGGCGCGCGCGGTTGGGGCCCTCCGCCAGGGCGCGCAGGTGGCGCGGGCAGGCGGTGAGCAAGTAGAGGTCCGGCCATTCCCGCGCGAAGGTATCGGCGATGCGGAACGCCGCCCCGTCGATCTGGCGGCGGGTGGCGATTTCGCACAGGTCGCCGTAGCCGCGGGCGTTGCGGGCCAGGAGCACCACGGTTTCGCGGGGGTGGGCGGGGTGATCGGGGACGCCGCCGGAAGCGTCGGCGGAGCCGGGCCGCGGCAGCTCGGCGATCTCGACGCCGAGGATAGGCTTGATGCCCCGGGCGCGGCAGGCGTTGTAGAACAGGATGAGCCCGCTCATGCGGTTGGTGTCGGTGAGGGCGATGCGGCCGTACCCGAGGGCCTGGGCCCGGGCCGCGAGACTTTCCGGGTCCGGCAGGCCGGAGAGCAGGGAAAATTCCGAATGGACATGCAGGTGGACCGGGGCGACCATACTGCACAAATGTACAGTTATTCTGGGGGGAGATTCAATCCCTCTGCTAATACTCTTAGATTTTGTGCTTTTTGCGGTTCGACCCAGGAATTTCCCCTCAAGGCGGCACTTCCTATCTGTCCGAGCCCCTCATTCCTGTATCTGGGAGAATGGCGGAATCCTATTTTCCTGCCATGAGTCTCCACCCATGAGCGTGAGAAGCGGAAACGAGGGTCCCTCCCGGGTCGATCAGGTGCGCGATCAGCTCGCCCTGATCCGCACGGTGCTCGCGAATGAGAGGACCTTCCTCGCCTACCTCAGGACCAGCCTGGCCTTCGTCGTGGCCGGCATCGCGGCCATCCATTTCATGCGGCTCCCGGTCGCGATAGCCTCGGGCGCCTCGTTCGTCCTGCTCGGCGTCCTGTGCCTGGTCATCGGCATCCGGCGCTTCAGGCGGGCCGGGCGGGAAATCGGGGAGTCCAAGGCATCAGCGGGGTAGAAGTTTCCCATCCGTCGAGCCACGATCTTTATCTTCTGTATTCCAACTCCCGCCCTCGGAGTCCACCCATGCAGGATTTCCCGAAGCATCCCGACCTGCCATCGGCTTCATTCTGGCCCAGCCTGGACCTGCCGGGATGGCGGGAGTCCAATGCGACCCTTCACATGTGGACCCAGGTGATCGGCAAAATCCGCCTGATGCAGATGCCGCATGTGAACCACTGGTGGCAGGTTCCGCTCTATGTCACCGCCAATGGCCTGACCACCGCTCTCATGCCCCACGGCGGAAGGTGCTTCCAGATCGATTTCGATTTCCTGGCCCATAAGCTGATCGTCCGGACCGGCTCGGGCGAGGCCCGGTCGCTTGCCCTCGAGCCCATGCCGGTGGCGGCCTTCTATCGGGAGGTCATGGACATGCTGGAAAACCTGGGCGTGCCCGTGCAGATCCTGCCGCGGCCGGTGGAGGTCGACCACGCCATTCCCTTCGAGGAGGACGAGACGCATCGGGCATACGATCCGGAGTACGCCCGCCGGCTCTGGCGCACCCTGGCCTCCGCAGAGCAGGTCCTGGCATGGTTCCGTTCCGCGTTCATCGGCAAGTGCAGCCCGGTGCATTTTTTCTGGGGTGGATTCGACCTGGCGGTTTCCCGCTTCTCCGGGCGGCCGGCCCCGGAGCATGGCCCCGTCCAGAACGCGCCTCTGTCCATGGTGCGGGAAGCCTATTCCCACGAGGTCTCCAGCTGCGGGTTCTGGCCCGGCGGAATGACTGCGGACCCGGCCTTCTACGCCTACGCCTACCCCGAGCCCGCGGGATTCCCGGAATACCCCGTGGAACCCGAAGAGGCTTTCTACCATCAGGAGCTCAGGGAATTCCTGCTGCCCTACGATGCGATGCGGAAGTCGCCGGATCCATCGGAAACCCTGCTCGGCTTCCTCCAAAGCACGTATGCCGCGGCCGCCGACCTCGGCAGGTGGGACCGGCCCGCCTTGGAGCGCGAGCCCATGATCCATCGCCTGGCGGCGCCCTCCGGGTCCCGGGGAAGCGGTAGCATCTCACGCCTTTGAAAGGCCTGGAAACCTTAGAGTAGAGGTAACACGATGAACAGGAATCTCCTCGATTTCACGGACAAAACCGTACTGATCACCGGCGGCAGCACCGGCATCGGGCGTGCGACGGCCTTGGCTTTCGCGCGGGCAGGCGCCAACATCGCCATCGGCGATCTGAATGAGGATGCGGCCCGGGAGACCGTCGAGTCGATCCGGAAGGAAGGCGCGAAAGCCGAATTCTTCCGGGCCGATGTCACGAAACCCGGCGATGTGAGCGGCCTGGTCGAAAGGACGGTGAAGGCGCTGGGAAGCCTGGAGTGCGCCTTCAACAACGCCGGCATCTTCCATGATCCC
>CBILQL010000399.1:0-5340 GCA_966238865.1 uncultured bacterium | reverse complement strand
ATCTGTCGCGGGTGTATCAGCGCCTGGGGCGCCAGCCGGACGCCGAGGATTGGGCCCGGAAGGCCCTGGCCGTGGACGCGGCCCACGAGGCCAGCACCGTTGCCCTGGCCGACGCCTTGGCGGCCCGCAACCAGGTGCGCGAAGCCCTGGGCGTGACCGAGGCCGCCCTGCGGGCCAAGCCGCTATCCTGCGATCTCTTGGTGCAGACGGCCAAGCTCAACTACGAGGCCGGCCGGCTGGACTCCACCCTGACCACCACGGGCAAAGCCATCCGGATTTGCCCCCAGGAGCCGATGCCGCATTACTATGCGGGCCTGGCGAGCCGCAGCGCCAACAAGCCGGACGAGGCGAAGCGCTATTTCAAATCCTTCACGAAGCTGGGTGGAGACAAGAAAATGCTTCCCCAGTAGGGGGAGGCCGGAGCCCGGGGACGGAAGCGGTGACTAGGCGGAGCGGGGGACATGCCACCCGCCCCTGCGGGGCGGGAAGTCTTCCGGCGCCTTCCCCCTGCGGTTGACGATTCCGGGCAGGATCCAGATCAAGACCAGCATCCCGGCGAAAAGGGCGCCCAATGAGATGGGGAAGGATTCCATAGATTCCTCCGAAGCCGTTTCCTGTATTGTACAATCGGGAAAATCGATCATTCCAGTGGATTCCCGGCTAGGGCAGGCATTGCTTCCATACATTGGGATTCTGTCGGTCCGGGGACAGATTTAGTCTTTCCGGTGAAAATAATTTATCTACAAGAGCGACATCCAATGGCACCCTACATCGATACCGCCATCCAATGGCTGCATGATACCATCCGGGTCCAGGTGCGCGCGCGGCGGGAGGCCGAGGGCACCGCCGACGCCGGAGCCAATGCTGCTGCCGAAAGGCCGGCTTTTGGCGAGGATTGGGTGACGCTGTGCTGGGAAGTGGGTCATAGCCTGACCATGATGCAGGCCCATGGCATTCCGGCCCAGCCGGTCATCGATGCGGTTTCCGATCGTTTGATTTCGGAATTCGGTTCGGAGGGGGATTTCACACCCTACGGCATCCGCACCATGCGGCAATTCTACCTGGATTATTTCGAAAGGCCGCATCTCCAACCCCTCATCCGGGTCGTGCCCTGGGATTGCCATAAGCTGATTCTAGCCTTGTGCCGCGATCCTTCCCAGCAGGAATATTACCTGGAGCTATGCCGGAGCGAAGGGATGACTTCCGAAGCCTTGGCGGAGGCGGTGAAGTCGCGCCGGTATGAATTGAGCGCGGCTTTGGGAAAGCCGGACTCGGCAAAAGCATTCCCCAAAACCACCGGAAAGCAGGCCGGAAGTTCCGGGAAACAAGCCGGCGCCACGAGGAAAGGCCAAGGGCGTAGCACGGCGAGCCTCAAGCGTTAGCAGCATTTCCGATTCAAGACTCGGGACATCGGCTCCGGGGTCATCACAGCCTTGCTCGATAAGCCGGGTCCTTGGCGGATGCTGATGCCGCAGATACCGGTTTGGCGGGAGCCGATCCGTCCGCTCCATACTCGACCAGATGATTCTGGCCCCAGCTAAGGATGGCATCGAGAATCGGGGCCAAGGAGCGGCTCCGGCTGGTGGGCGTGTACAGGATGCGCGGCTTCAGGCCGTTGCCGGAAGTGACCGGGACTTCCATGCGTGCCAGCAGGCCATCGAACTCCAGCTCCTTGAGGTGCTTGGCCAGCATTTTGGCGGAAATGCCGGGCAACAGACGCTTCAATTCGCCGAAGCGACGGCTTTCTCCTTCGAGCAGACGATGCAGGATCAATGCCTTCCATTTGCCGCCGATGAGATTCAAGGTCAATTCAGCGGGCCAGGTGTATCGCTTCATTATCATCCCTGCCTCCAGGTCCTGGGTTTCCTGCAACCGTTTTCCATGGATATCCTTTCGCAGCTTCCGTGCTGTTCCGCAGGGCGCCGAAGGTATAGATTGTGGCAATGAGCGTGCCAGGAAAAAGCCGAGGCCATCCTGGGCAAAATAGCCTTTCTGACCTGCCAGTGCCTGGTAACTGCCGGGAAAGGACGTTCTATTCTGCTCCTGGTGGTTCCAAAACAGACCGCTTTACTATTTTTGTCCGGCACCTTTAGCTTTGCGGACTTAACTCCAACATCCGGGAATCGACCATGCGGAACCTGTGCCTTGTGTTTGTCTTAGCTTTTCTCCAGGTCCCGGCATTGGTCTCGGCCGCTGAACCCGCGGCTCCCGGAACGGATACCACCGCATCCGTATCCCAGCCGGCACCGGATAGTGCAAAGGTCGTGCCGGATACAACCTCACCTGCCGTATCCGCTCCCGAGACTCCAGCCGCGTCCGCCCCCGCAGCTCCCCCGGACGCCGCCTCGGCGGTCGCCGCGACATCCACTGCCGCGGCCGCAGCCAAGGACATTCAGCAACCCTCCTCCCGTGCCCTGTTCCAGGACTACGGCCTGGTCTCCCAGCAATACCTGTTCGGCGTCGCCGCGCAGGTCGTGGCCGGCACCCTGGGATTCTTCATCGGGTCGGGGCTGGAAACAGCCATCTCGGGCGAGGAGGAAGCCCACCAGGGGACCCTGTCGTTCACCGGCATCCGCTACGACAACTTCTACGGCGCCTTCTGGGGCGCCAGCATCGGGGGATTCGTGGGGTCCAGCCTGGCAATATATTTCACCGGCCAGAGCAACGAAGAGGACGGCGGCTATTTCTGGACCCTGTTCGGCACCGCGCTGGCGGGATCCGGAGCCCTGTACCTGGCCGACCTGATGGGCGTCGAGGATGAGGTGGATTGGAAGCCTTTCATCCCCCTGCTGGCCATCCCCTCCGCCGGCGGGGTGGTCGGGTTCAGCGTCTCCCGTTGGTTCAGCGATCGTAAACGGGAATCCATCATGGGTCCGGACGCCGGCATCCGGGTGCACCTGCCGCGCTTGGCCATGGCCCTGACGCCGGACGGCGAACGCTTCCAGCTCCAAGCCCTGAACCTGAGCTTCTGACCCGGCGGGATGGCCGGGAGGACCTGCTGACGCATGAGGTTCCGATTCCTGCCCTTGAAACGGTCTTTGGAAAGGACCGCGTTGGCGATGGCGGCCATCGTGGTTCTCTTCCTGGCGGGATGCAGCAAACTCAAGCTCACCTACGAGTATGCGGATTGGCTGGTCATCTATATCGTCGAGGACAACTTCGATCTCGATAAGCCGCAGCGCGTCCGGTTCAAGGACGGCGTGGAGTCGTATTTCCGCTGGCACCGCAAGACGATGCTGCCCCAATATGCCGATCTCCTGTCCGCGGCCGCGGACAGCCTGGGGAAGGGTTTGCGTCCCGATGGCGTGGATACCGGCTATGCCCATTTCAAGCGGCTGCATCGCCTCACCATGGAGCCGACCGTGGACAAGGCCGTGGACCTCCTGCTCTCCCTGTCGCCGGAGCAGGTGGACAACTGGCTCGCGAAGCAGCAGCGCAAGAACCAGAAGCTGAAGAAGGATTTCAGCGGCAGCCTGAACGAACGCCTGGAGCGGCGTTACGAGAAGACGGTCGATGAGTTGCAGGACTGGACCGGCAAGCTCAGCAAGGAGCAGAAGCGGCAGATTCGTGAATTGAGCCGTTCCCTGCCATGGAACGGGCATCTGTGGCTCGAGAACCGGGAGCGCGTCCAGGTCCGACTCGCGGCCCTGCTCAAGTCCAAGCCGGACCGGGAGGAGGTCCGAAAATTCATGGAGGACTATTTCCTCCATCCCGAAAGGCTGCGCTCCCCGGAATACAATCTCCGCATCCAGGAGATGGAGGGGAAGACGCGCGCCGTGATCCTCCGCGTCTACGGGCTGCTTACGCCCCAGCAGCGGCGGAATTTCCGTACCCGCATCGAGCTGCTATCCCATGACTTCAGGAATATGAGCCGGCAGGACTGACTGAGCCGGCAGGTCTGATCGGAAGGCGGCCTCGGGCTGCCCAGACGGCTACAAGCCGGATTACCATTCTATCAGGGGCTACAAGGTGGCCGGGGCGGGGTCTATCCTCAGCGACGGCGCTTGGCCGTGGCCTTCTTGGCCGGAGCCACCGCCTTCGGAGCCGCCGCAGCCACGGCCTTGAGGGAATCGTTGGCCGCCTTCAGGCTGTCCACCCGGGCGGTCAAACCCTTGACCTGGGTTTCCAGCGCGTTCAACTGGGCCTTGGCGGAGGTCTCCAAGGCATTGATCGAGGCCACGGCCTTGTCGAGGGCGGGTTTCTCCGCGAAATTGCGCGAGGCGATCTCGACGTCCCGTTTCACCAGCCGGCCGCTGAAAAAGACGGCGGCGCCGGCGGCGATGATGAGGCCGGCGGCGAAGGTCAGGAATCCGACTCCGTTCTTGACAGGCGCAAGGTTGTACTGGACAGGGGCCGTGACGCCGGGCAGGACTTCCAATCCTTGCGGAGACGCCGGGACTCCGATGGAGGGAGCGGAGGCAGGGGTGTCGGCGGCGGCGGCGGCGGGAGCCGATGCCGGAGAGGCGCTTGCCGAAGGCGCGGCCGTGAATACGGAGCTGACCGTGCCGACAGGGCGCGGGGAGAGCTGGGGCGCCGGCGCCGTGGAGGTGAGGGAGGCCGGAAAGGCGCTCGAGGCCGAAAGGGAGGGCAGGGTCGGTTGCAGGGGAGGCAGGGGCGAGGGTTCCGGCGGGGCGGGATGGTTCAGCCCCGCATGGATACGCCCATCGGCCGGGCGGCGTTCGAGGTCGCTGCTGCGGCGGTTGAAATCGTTGGGCCGGGGCTCCGGCGGCGCCTCGGGCTGGGCGGCGGCGGGGGCGCCGTTGAGCGGGAACCAGCATTCGATCCCCTGCCCGTTGGTGCGCTTGGAAATGAGGCCCTGGGAGAGTAGGGAGTTGAGGGAGTCGGAGATGTCGGAGATGCTGATGTTCAGCCGGGTCATCATGTCCGTGATGGTCGGCGCCCGATCGGCGTTCTGCGTGAGGAACTTCAGGATGCGTTGATCGTGCTTCGCCATGCGGACCTCCGTCGGAGCCCCGAAAGCCGGGGGCACGAAAATATAGAAAACGGTCGGGGGGGAGCCACCGAGGGTTTTGCTCCGGAACGGCGCAAAATGTTATTTAGACCAGAGGCGCGCGGGACGCGCGATCGGCCGCCCGGGGCGGCCCGCGAGCCGTTTCCGGGCTTCTGGGAGGAATTCGCATGATCGGGACGGCGGGCCGTACGGCCATGGAAGGGATGCGCGAGGGTCTGCGGGGCATCCGGAAAAGCGGCGGCGGGGCGCTTGGGAATGCAAATTGGAGGCCGGGCGTGTGGCGCAGCGCCTCATGCGCTGCGGCCACCCCGTCAGGATTGGCCACGGCCGGCTCGGCGACTGAGGACGCCAATGTTCCCCCACGAACT
>CBILQL010000398.1:0-5343 GCA_966238865.1 uncultured bacterium | reverse complement strand
TCATCGGCACCGTGCTGGGCGGCATCTGGGCCGACCAGAGCTGGGGCCGCTTCTGGGGCTGGGATCCCAAGGAGAACGGCGCGCTGCTCATCGTCATCTGGTGCATCATCCTGCTGCACGCCAAGTACTGGGGCTACATCCGCAACCTGGGCATGGCCCAGGGCTCCATCTTCGGGGCCATCGTGGTGGCCCTGGCCTGGTTCGGGGTGAACCTGCTCAACGTGGGCCTGCACTCCTACGGCTTCACCGACGGCGCCGCCACCAAGCTCTTCGCCTATTGCGGTGGGGAACTGCTGTTCATGGCGGTAACCGGCCTGTGGCTGAAGCTGGCCCCGCCCAAGGACCGGGGCCCCTCGCTGCCCGCCCAAGCCGCCCGGAGCGCTTCGGCGGCCTGACCCGGGGGACCGGCGCGCTCCGGTTTCGACGGTCGCGCGCCGGCTGGCGCGTTTAGAAGTTTTCCTGCCAAGTTGTATTTTGATTCCTGGGACCTGCTCGCGCTACGAGGGTCCCGGGATACCCGCCCCCGATGGTGAGACCTGGAATGGAAATCGCTCCGGAGACGGAGGTCATGCCAGACACGCTGGTGCTTGCAGGTGTTTCGCACGCTATCGGGGCTCCGCAAACCGTCAAAATCCTGGTGGTGGACGATCGCGAGGACAAGCGGATCGCCCTGGAAGCGATGCTGGCCGGCGAGGGGATCGAGGTGGTGGCCGTGGACTCCGGCGCGGAGGCCTTGCGCCGCCTTCTCAAGGAGGACTTCGCCCTCGTCCTCCTGGACGTGATGATGCCGATCATGGACGGATTCGAGACGGCCGGCCTCATCCGCTCGCGCAAGCGGTCCGAGCATACCCCCATCATCTTCATCACCGCCCATGGCAAGGAGGAGGCCATGCCCTCCCGCGGGTATGCGCTCGGAGCGGTCGACTTCGTCTACAATCCCATCGACGAGGTCACCCTCAAGGCCAAGGCGGGGGTCTTCGTCGAGCTGGAGCGGACCCGGCAGGCGCTCCGGTCCGCCAACGAAAGGCTGGAGTGCAAGGTAAGGGCGAGGACGTCCGAGCTCGAGAGGGTCAACCGCTCCCTGGAGGAGGAGGTGCGCACCCGCCGCGAGGCCGAGGGGTTCCTCAAGGCCTCGCTGGAGGAGAAGGAGGCGCTGCTCAAGGAAGTCCACCACCGCGTGAAGAACAACCTGCAGATCATCATCAGCCTGCTCCGCCTGCAGTCGGGAAAGACGACGGATCCCGGGGTCCTGGACCAGCTCAAGGACTCCCAGAACCGCATCCGGGCCATGGCCCTGGTCCATGAGAAGCTCTACCGGAGCAAAGACCTGGACCGCATCGGGTTCGCCGGCTATGTCCGGGACCTGGCCACCCAGGTCTTCCGTTCGTTCGGCGCGGAGCAGCGCGGGGTGAACCTGGAAATGGACGTGCAGGATATCGAAGTGGCCATCGATTTCGCGGTTCCCTGCGGGCTCATCCTCCACGAACTGCTCTCGAACGCGCTCAAGCATGCCTTTCCCACGGGCACGGCCTCGGCCGGAGACCGCCCTCCGACGATCCGGGTCCGTTCCGCGGACGCCGGGGAGGGTGGCTACCGGATAGAGGTGGAGGACAACGGCGTGGGATTCCCGGCCGGAAAACCCGCCGGGGACTCCCGGTCGTTGGGGATGAAACTCGTCAACGCCCTGGTCGGACAGCTGGGCGGCATCCTCGAAGCGGGCGGGGAAGGCGCGGGGACGACCTTCAGGTTCCTGGTGTTCCCGGGAAGAGGTGAAGCATGAATGCCAATTCCGGACGGCTGATGATCGTCGAGGACGAAAGCGTGGTGGCCCTGGACCTCTGGGACTCTCTCGTGGGATTCGGGTACGAGGTGGTCGCCGTCGCCGCCTCCGGCGCCGAGGCCGTGGTCCAGGCCCTGGGAACCCGGCCGGACCTGATCTTCATGGATATCCGGCTGGGTCCGGGAATGGACGGCGTGCAGGCCGCGGAGGAAATCCGCCGGCAGCTGGACGTGCCCATCGTCTTCCTGTCGGCCTATACCGACGAGAAGACGCTGGCCAAGGCCAAGCGCACCGGCCCTTTCGGGTACCTGGTGAAGCCCTTCTCGGATCCCGAGCTGCGGACCACGGTGGAAATGGCCCTGTACAAGCATGCCATGGAAGTGCAGCTCGCGGATCGCGAGAAATGGCTGTCCACGACGCTCCGCTCCATCGGGGACGGGGTCATCGCGACCCAGGCGGACGGCAAGGTCCTGTTCATGAATCCCGTGGCCCAGAAATTGACCGCCTGGTCCGAGGACGAGGCCCTCGGGCGGGAGTTCTCGCAGGTTTTCCGCCTGGTCTCGCCCGCCGGAGAGGATCCGGAAGGGGGCGCGGGGCCGGTGAACGATCCGGTCCACGCGGTGATGGCGTCGCGCCGGACGGAGGAGATCACCGGCGAGGCCTGGATGGCGGCCCGGGACGGACGCCTGCTGCCGGTGGAGGACTCCGCGGCCCCGATCCTGGGGCCCAAGGGGGACGTCGACGGGGTGGTCCTGGTATTCCGGGATGCGAGCCCGCGCAAGGCCGCGGAAAAGGCCGTCCTGGAGAGCGAGGAGCGCCTGCGGCACGCGCAGAAGCTGGAGTCCATGGGACGGCTGGCCGGGGGCATCGCCCATGACTTCAACAACCTGCTCGCCGCCATCAACGGCTACAGCGACTTGATCCTGTCCAACATGTCGGAGGACGACGCGTACCGCGCCTACATGCTGGAAATCCGCCGGGCGGGCGAGCGCGCGGCGACCCTGACCAGCCGCCTCCTCGCCTACAGCCGCAAGCAGGTGCTTCAGCCCAGGCTGGTCGACCTGGAAAAGACCGTGGAGGGCATGGCGGATATGCTCCGGCGCCTCATCGCCCCCGCCATCTCGCTGGAGACGCGCCTGAGCCATGATCTGGGCCCGGTGAAGGTCGATCCGGGGCAGCTGGAACAGACGATCATGAACCTCGTGGTCAACGCGAAGGACGCCATGCCGAAAGGCGGAAGGATCCTCATGGAAACCGGCCGGACCAGGCTGGGTGAGCCCGATGAGCCCGGCCGATCCGATGCCGATTACTGCGCCGTCCCCGGGGAATACGCCAGCCTCCGGATCGCCGACGAAGGGGTGGGAATGGACGAGGCCACGCGGCTGCGGGTCTTCGAGCCCTTCTTCACCACCAAGCCCGAAGGCCGGGGCACGGGGCTGGGGTTGTCCATGGTCTACGGGTTCGTCAAGCAGAGCGGCGGCTGCATCTCGGTGCAAAGCCGTCCCTCGCAGGGCTCAACCTTCAGCATTCTGCTTCCAATGGTCGCAGCCGGCAACGATGGCGGAAGCGGAAGAGAGAGCAGGAGCGGGGGCGGAAACGGTGGAGATAGCGGGGGCGGGAACCCTTCCTCCGGTTGACGCGGGGCTACCAGAGGGTGCCGACGAGGTCATAGAGGCGGCGCCTGTCCGCCTCGCGCTCCAACTGGAAGTCCACGCCCACGTACATGTAGAGGCCGTCCTCGTCGAAGCGGATGCCCCGCACGCGGCAGGGGATCCGGAGGGCGCCCGCGCCGTTCTGGAGCACGATTTCCCCCTTCCGTTCCCGCTGGAGGGTCATCCGCTGCTCGGTGCCGGGCACGGCGGGGTTCTCCTCGGTAAGGACGTAGAACGTCCCTCCCCGGGCGTCGAGGGTGTCCATCAGGCCGTCGAAGGCCTGCCGGCCGAGATAGAATCGGACCGGACGGAAGATGTGAATCTCCTCCGGAGTCGCGGGCCTGCGCGGTAGCTCGTCCATGGGGTGTTCCCATTGTAGGAGTGGCATCCGGGGAAGCCCACCCCGAAGTGGCGGGAGGACGCCGGAGTTTGGGCCCGGAAACGGCTCTTTTGGGATTTTCATGGGCGGGCGGGGTCGGCCGCCTGGAGGTCTTTTGGGCCCGCCGGAAGGGCGCTTACCGGCCAGGCGGGTAAGCGAAACGCCCTGGAAGGCCCGAGGCCGTGGGCCGCCGCGCCGGCGGGGCCCGGTAAGCGGCCTCCCAGGTATCTCACGGGTTACCTCCCGGGAGTCCGGGGACCGGGCCTTCAGTGGTGGGCCTTGGCCGCCGCCAAGTCCAGCGCCTGGCGAACCTTGGCGGCCAGTGTCTCGGGGGTGAAGGGCTTCTGGAGGAAGAACTCGCGGCCCTCGGCCAGCACGGGGCTGTCCCCCGCCTCGTGGTAGCCGGACATGAAGAGCACGGGGAGGTCCGGATGGATCCGGCGCACCTCGGCGGCCAGTTCGTCGCCACCCATCTCGGGCATCACCACGTCCGCGATCACGAGCTGGATGCGCCGGCCGGTCTCTTCCAGGACCTTCAGGGCTTCCAGGCCGTTGCGGGCCGCGACCACCCGGTATCCCAGGCTCTCCAGGGCCCGCCGCACGAAGCGGAGCACGCCGCCCTCGTCCTCCACCAGCAGGATGCGTTCGCTTCCCGGCCTGCCCTCCGGCCCGGAATCCCCGCCCCCTCCCGGCCCGGCCTCCCCGGGCTTGGGCATAATCTCGGGGAAATAGATGTTGAAGGTCGTGCCCACGCCGGGCTCGCTGTCGACGGTGAGGTAGCCCTCGCTCTGTTCCACGATGCCATAGACGACGGGCAGGCCGAGCCCGGTGCCCTTCCCCACCGGCTTGGTGGTGAAGAAGGGCTCGAAGAGGCGGGCCTTGACCTCCGGCTTCATCCCCATCCCGGTGTCCCGCACCGAAAGGCGGACGTAGTCGCCGGGCACGGGGATCCGCCCGCCCGCGACGTTGTCGCGCGGCGGCCCCTCCCAGACGGCGTTGGCGGTCTCCACCGTGATGCGGCCCCCGCGGGGCATGGCGTCCTTCGCATTCACGACAAGGTTGAGGAGGATCTGCTCCACCTGGCCCCGGTCCACGCGCACCGCCCGCAGGTCGGATGCCAGGGACGCCGCCAGCTCCACGTTCTCGCCGATGAGCCTCCGGAACATGCCCTGCATGTCGGTGACGATCTCGTTCAGGTCCAGCACCCGCGGGGCCAGGATCTGCTTGCGGCTGTAGGCCAGCAGCTGCCGCGTGAGGGCCGCCGCGCGCTCCCCGCTCTTCAGGATCTCGCTCAGGTAGCCGTGCACGGGAAGCTCCGGCTCGGTCATGGAGAGGGCCAGGGAGCTGTAGCCGTTGATGGCGGTGAGCAGGTTGTTGAAGTCGTGGGCCACCCCGCCGGCCAGGCGGCCGATGGCCTCCATCTTCTGGCTCTCCCGGAGCTGCTCCTCGACCTGCTTGCGGGAGGTGATGTCCACCATCACCCCGCGGATGCCGGCGGCCCGGCCGTGGGACAGCATGGGGCGGCTCGAGGT
>CBILQL010000397.1:0-5353 GCA_966238865.1 uncultured bacterium | reverse complement strand
CGCCTCATCGATCCCGAAAAGGCGATCTTCTACAGCGCCATGACCTTCGGCGTCCTCGGCTACGGACTGATGGGATCGCTCATCTTCACGGAGCGCTTCCTGATGCTCCTGAAGGAGAAGGATCAAGCCTTCGCCAAGCTGGAGTCCGCCTACCGCGATCTCGAGCAGGTCAACGTCCTCAAGCAGATCGGCGAATCCACCGCCATCATCAACCACGAGATCAAGAACTACATGTTCATGATTTCCGGCAACGCGCAGATCCTCGGGGAGATGGAGCATCTCTCCGCCAAGGGCAAGGACATCGTCAACAACATCGTGACGTCGGTCGAGCGGCTCACGATCTTCAGCGACGACATCCTCAAGATGTCGCGCGTCCAGGTGACCCGCGAGAAGCACCCGGTGAACCTCACCGAGCTCATCAAGGGCGTGGTGGACAAGCATTATCCCGCCCGCCGCGCCGAACTCGTCCTCCAGGGCCTGGAGCGGGATCATTTCCGGTTCGGGGATTGGGGCAAGCTGGAGCAGGCGTTCGTCAACATCCTCAACAACGCGTTCGAGGCCTCCAAGAGCGGCCCGGCCGAGATCCGCATCAGGGTCACGGACGCCAACAGCCTGCTCCTGGTCAGCGTGGAGGACAACGGCATAGGCTGCGACAGCGAGCAGCTCGACAATCTCTTCAAGGCGTTCTTCACCACCAAGAAGTCGCAGGGCGGGACGGGCCTCGGCATGTCCATCACGCGCACCATCGTTGAAAGCCACGGCGGGAAGATCAGCGCCTATTCCAAGAACCTGACGCCGAAGGGCGGCAGCGGCCTCAAGCTCATCATGTGCTTCCCGGTCTACGCCCAGAGCCTGGCCGAAGAGGCCACGCGCAAGCATCCCATCGTCCTGGTGAAGGGTGGGATGGACAACCTCGCCGATCTGATCCGCATCTTCCAGAACGTGAGGGTCAATCCCTATATCGTCCAGGACGCGTCGGAGATCAAGGATCTGGAGATTCCCCAGGACACCCTGACCGTGCTGGTGAGCGCGAAGACGCTGGCTTCGGGGTTCACCGTGCTTTCCCAGTATCCCCGGCTATGCCTGGTTTCCCATCACGAGCGGAATCTCCATATCCTCGACTACGGCCGCGGCAACCGGCCCGAAGTCTTCTCCGAGGAGTATGTGGTGTCGCGATTGGTCCGGAAAAACCCTCCCCGCACCCGCCTTCGCGAACGGCAGGTGCATATGTTGGCCGCCTAGCCCCCTCCGCGCGGCCGCGCGGATGCGCCCGCCGTCAGGCCAGGAGCATCAGGCCGATCGCGAACACCAAAAGATCCGATTCCGCGAGCACGTCCACCAGGAACTTGGGCGCCCGGCCGGAAGCGTGCAACGCCATGTACACGATCGGATACAGCGCCAGCAGGGAGAGGAACCCCGCGTGGCCCGCGTCCAGCCGGCCTGCCAGGAAAAGGCTCCCGACAGCCATCAGCCACGCCGCGTCGAGCGACCAGAGCAGCGCATAGGAACGACGCGCGCCCCATACCGTGGGCAGGGTCTTGATGCCCGCGACCCGGTCCCCGGGTTCGTCGAGGATGTCGTCGAACAGGGTGTTGTTGAGCGTGGAAAGGAAGAGCCCTATTCCCAGGAAGAGGACCATGCCATGGTGGGAGACCGTCCCGGCGGAATACAGGATCGGAACCGCGAAGACGCAGGCGCCCCATAGGAAGGAGACCGCCAGGTTCTTGACGAAGGTCATCTCCTTGATCCGCAGGAGCCGGAGGCCTTCTCCGGTGGACCACCAGGGAATCATGCGGTAGGAATAGCAGATGCCGATGCCCAGCAGGAGGATGTGGAGCCAGGTGAGCTTCCCGGCCGCCAGCAGGTAGAGGGTGCTGCCCAGCAGCGCGGTCACTGCGAAGAAGAAGTAGCCGCGCTTGCGCTGGAAGAAGAGCACCCGCGAGATATCGTTGGTGAAATCCTCCTCGAGATCGGTGAAGCGGTTGTACGTGTAGATCCCGAAGATCAGCGCCATCGACACGAGGCAGATGACGGGATCGATGGGCAGTCCCATGTAGACCTGGACGGAGAGCACGCAGAAGCAGCCCATGAACGAGAGATAGAAGAGGACCAGCGCGGGCTTCAGCTCGATTAATTTCGATTTGATGGTTTCCATGATTCCGACCTCCGGTAAATACCGGCCGGAGTCCTCGGCGGGTAACCGTCAATCCAGGGTTACGCTTCGGCATCCGGCCGGCGCCGCCGCGCTTGCGCAAGCGGCACGTTTATGCCCGGGAATATATAATAAGTCGGGTCAAAGAAAGGTCAGATACTTGGTCAATTAGTGGAATGAATTGTCCGGATTATTGCATTTCCGGATCCGTGATAATGCAGAGAAAAGATGTTACGGAGATTACAAAAAAATAATCGCGGAGCCTTCCGGCCTGGGATGGCGGCCGGGACCCTGCTCGCGGAGGCCTGCGGGGATCAGGCTTCCAGCTGCGCTCCGTTCGCGGCCTCGGCCGGCGGCATCGCCAGGTCCGCGTGCTCGCCGTTGAGGCGCGGCATCCGCATGGGAGGGGCCGGCCGGCGGCGCTCATGCCTCTGCATCAGGCGGTAGACGTAGGCGACCGAGACGTTCTGGCCCACGGCGGCCAGCACTTCGGGCAGCAGTTCCTTCGCCTTCCGGGCCTGGCCCTTCGCGACCTGCTGCTGCAGGCGTTCCACGAGCTGGCGCTCCTGGTCCAGGGAGAGGTAGGCGCGGCGACGGCCCCCGCGCCCCTTGCGGTCCAGGCTGTCCGGGCCGCCCTGGTTGTATTGCTTGATCCACAGCCACACCGCCTGCTTGGAGACCTGCAGCAGTTCGGAGACGCGGTGCGCGTGGAAAGGCCCCTTGCGGGTGAGCCAGATGGCAAGGCGCTTCTTGTAGGCGTCCTGGCTGGGGGCGTCGCGCACCCAGGCGGCGAGTTGCTCGTCCGTAAGCCAAGGGGCGATTTGGGCCGGCATCTTCATAGGCGTACCTCTTTGCCGCAATTTTACCATTACTCCAATTTTGGAATCCAAGCGTTTTCTGGGATTTTTTATCCGGCCATGCCCGCAATCGGCGCATTTCGAAGGGATTCGCAACCGGTTTCGGGCCGTTTCGGTTGCGTTCGGGTCCCCGGAAACCTAAAATTTGGGTAGAATTCCCAAAAAAGGACGGATTATTTGATTTCCAGCGAAGCCTTGCCCATGAGCCAGGTATTCCTCCGCGTCGGATTCGCCTTGGCGGCGGGACTCATCCTGGGCCTGGAGCGGGAAAGCCACGGCCGCGCCGCCGGCCTCAAGACCACCATCCTCGCCTGCGTGGCCTCCTGCCTGGCCATGATCCTCTCCGAGAACTTCTACCGCGAAGCCGCGGCGGATCCGGCCGCGGGCATCCTCCGCCCCGACAGGGCGCGCCTGGCCGCCGGCATCCTCACCGGCATCGGCTTCCTGGGTGCCGGCGCCATCATCCGCCAGGGAACCCTGGTGCGCGGGGTCACCACCGCGGCGGTGCTCTGGTTCATCACCATCCTCGGCCTGTCCTTCGGCAGCGGCCACATCATCCTCGGCTCCATCGGCACCTGCATCGCCATCTTCGCCCTGTTCGCTCTGCCCCACATGGAGATGCGCATCAAGAAGGACTTCTACGCCACCGTCACGGTGACCCTGGGCCTCGCCGGCATCGGCGACGATGAGGTGCGGCAGAAGATCCAGGAGGCGGGCGTGCACGTGCAGCGGGTGGACCTGGATTACGACCTGCACAACCAGACGCGGCGGCTGCAATACGAACTCAAGATGCGGCGCAGCAACGTGTACAACATCTCCCGGAAGGTGGTGGCGACGCTGATCGCCTGCCCTGGGGTTACGCACGTCAAGTGGGGCTGACCGCCCCGCTTCCGGCTCAGGCTGAACCGATCCCGACGGTGGGGTAGCTGTCCGCCGCCTTCGGGCATTGCGGCGAATGCCGGGCTCCCGGGATGTCCTCTGCACACGCCGCTAACGCCAGGCAGGGTGTCCGCCTGCCCGAAGGCGGCTCCCTCGGTTCAGATTCGCCGGAAGCGGGGCGGTCAGCCCCTGGGTGGGATGTCCCTTGGAATCCGGTGGCATCGTAGGGCTGCCGTGCCGGGTGACTGGGCGGCGGTGTCGGGTACCAGTGCGGTTGTCCCGGGTATCTGGTCCGCAGTGCCTCGCGCGCGTGGGCGCAAGCGCGCGAGGTGGATGGGGTGGGGCGAGTCAGGGGATGAGGGATTCAGGGGAGGAGAGATTCAGGGGAGGAGAGGTTCGGGGGCTGGGCGGCGGGTGCGTTTGAGGGCGCGGTTGCCGAGCTGGCCGCAGGCGGCCATGCTGTCCTGTCCCTTTGTGCCGCGGATGCGGCAGTATTGGCCGGCGTCCATGAGCCAATGGTAGAAGGCGGCCACCGAGGCGGGGACTGGGCGGTCGTAGGGGCTTTCGTTGCGGGGGTTGTAGGGGATGAGGTTGACGCAGGCCTTGAGGCCGCGCAGGTAGGCGGCCACCTCCAGGGCGTGCTCCTTGGCGTCGTTGACGCCGGGGAGGAGGACGTATTCCATGAAGAGGAAGTCGCCCTTGCGGTGGAGGGGGAAGCCGGCGAGCGCGGACTTGAGCTCGGCCAGGGGCCAGGTGCGGTTGACGGGCATGATGCGCGAGCGGATGGCGTCGTTGGGGGCGTTCAGGGAGACGGCCAGGCGGAGGCGCGAGAAGCCCGCGGGCGGAGGCTCGGCGGCCAGGCGGGCCAGGCGGCGGATGCCGTCGGCATGGCCTACGGTGGAGACGGTGATGGCGCTCTGGGGGATGTCCAGGCCCCGCTGATCGGAGAGGATGCGGATGGCCTGGAGCACGTTGTCGAGGTTGTCCATGGGCTCGCCCATGCCCATGAAGACCACGTTCTCGACGGGTTCGCGCAGGACGTGGCGGGCGACCATGGCCTGGGCCACAATCTCGCCCGCTTCCAGGCTGCGGAGGTAACCCATCTGCGCCGTCTCGCAGAAGTTGCACCCCATCTTGCAGCCCACCTGCGAGGAGACGCACAGGGACTTGTACTGGCGCATGGGGATGACCACGGATTCGGACTCGAGGCCGTCGCGGAGGCGGAGGAGGAATTTGTAGGCGTAAGCGCCCATCGGGCTGTCGGACCCGCCCGCCGGGCGGCCGGAGCCGCCGTTTGGACTGCCGGAGGGGCCCGCCGGGAAATCGGAGCCCGGCGCGCCGGTGCGGCCCGCGATGGCGGGCAGGCGGGCCGAGTACGTCTCGCACACGGCCTGTGCCAGGGCAGGAGTGCCGGCGAACTCGGGCAGACGGCCGGGATCGGCCTCGCCGCGGCGGTACAGGGAGC
>CBILQL010000396.1:0-5354 GCA_966238865.1 uncultured bacterium | reverse complement strand
CACGGGCAGGTTGGCGGCCACGGCGCCGTCGCCGGGGATGAACAGGCCGGCTCCCAACACGATGTTGGACTTGGGATAGAGCCCCAGGTGGATCTCGAGATCGAACTCCTGGCCATACGGGTCGTCCGCGCCGGACGGGGCGTTGTGGGGAGTGAAGAAATGGTACTGGGGCACGATGGTGAGACGGGCATTGCCGGCGGCGTTGGGGAGGAAGGGCAGGGTCGCGTCCACGCGCCAGTCCATCACGCCGGAGCGGGGATTGCTGATGAAGTAGTCCATCCACCCGAAATAGGCGTGGGCGAAGTAATAGTTGGCGCGGTAGGTGTTCAGCTCGTCGTCGGCGCCCACCGCGTCCTTGTCGCCGCTCATGATATCCAGGCCGAGATTGACCTTCCTGGTCCCGAGGGCCACGCCGAGGCGGGTCGCCAGCTGGAAGGCGGCGCTGGTGCGGTCCTCGAGGGCCGGCCCGGCACCCGGCACGTCGCCGCCCTGCCAGATGAACTCCTCCTCGAAGGTGAAGATGCCGATCTTGCCGGCCACGCGCTCGCCGATGTAGTACAGGTCATGGTTGACGGAAGGGGCGCCGCCCGGGGCGGAAATCGTGGATTTGTCGTAGAAGCCGAAGGCCTCGGCGACGATGTCGGCGTTGATCTGGTGGCTGTAATAGAGACCCGAGAGGAGGAGATGATCCTTGGTCGTGGTCGTGTTGGTGTCCCGGACCAGGTAGGAAAGGCCCGTGAGGGTGCCGGGATCGAGGTTCACGTTGAATGCGACGCCGTCGAAGGCCCGCGAGGTGGGGCTCCATTCCAGCGTGCTCAGGAAGCGGCCCGCGCCCAGCTGCATCTTCTGCCTGCCGAAGGCCGCCTTGACGGGGCCCTCCTCGATGGCGAAGTAGCCCTGGAGCAGGTCCACCCCCCGCAGGTTGCCGATGGAGGCGGTGGCGGGATTGGCGGCCACGGACTGGGGTTCGGCTCCCCAGAAGCGCACGTCCTGCACCTCGACCTTGATCTCGGTCTTGGGCGAGGGCGCGGCCACGAAGCCCAGGCGCGTGCGCAGGTGGGTGTTCAGGAGGCCCTTGTTGACGCTGGTGTCGCGGATGTCCTTGCTGTCGAACTCCATGCGGGGCCGGATCTGCCCGTAGAAGGGCGGCTGCGGCATGGTGAAGGGGGAGCCTTCCGGGGTCGCTGCCATCAGGGGCGCGGCGGAAAGGAGGAAGAGGGAAAGGACGGAGCGCTTACAGGGGACAATCATGTTGATCCTCGACATGGGGTGGGTGTAAAAAACGACAACGCAGCGTGAGGGGGCGGACTACGGCATCATGCCGCCGCGTGCCAGCTCGAGCTGATCAGGTAGTGCAGGAGCTCCTTGCGCAGCTCCAGGTATTCCGGGCTCTCCAGCATCGACTCCCGGGTGCGCGGCCTCGGGATGCGCACGTCCACGACCTTGGCGATGGTCGCCTGGGGCCCGATGGACATCAGCACGATGCGATCGGACAGGAAAATGGCCTCGTCCACGTCATGGGTGATCATCATGACGGTCTTCCGGTTCTTCTCCCAGATGACGGTGAGCTCGTCCTGCATGCTGCCGCGGGTGAGCGCGTCCAGGGCCCCGAAGGGCTCGTCCAGGAGCAGCACGTCCGGGTCGGCGGCGAAGGCGCGGGCGATGCCCACGCGCTGCTTCATGCCGCCGGAGAGCTCCGAGGGCTTCTTCTTCGAATGCTTGGCCAGGTGGACCATCTCCACGTATTTCATGGCGATCTCGTCCCGCTCCCTGCGGCTCTTCCCCGGATGGACGCTGTCCACCGAGACGCGCACGTTCTCGAGCACGGTGAGCCAGGGCAGCAGCGAATGGCTCTGGAACACCACCGAGCGGTCGAGGCCCGGCTGGGCGACCTCCTTGCCGTTCACGGCCACGCTGCCCACCGTGGGCAGGCTGAGGCCGGCCACCAGGTTGAGCAGGGTGGACTTGCCGCAGCCGGAATGGCCGATGAGGCTCACGAACTCGCCCTTGGCGATGCGCAGGTCCACGCCCGCCAGGGCGTGGTAGGCGGTCTTGCCGGAGCCGAACAGCTTGTGGACTCCGGAGATCTCCACGAACCGGGCCTCGCGATCGGCCGTGGCGCCGGCCAACTCGTTCTCTTTCACGGTATTCCCTTTCATGCTATCCATGGCATCCCTCCGATCAATCCGTACGGGTCCCGAACCAGGACGCCAGCTTGGCCACGATCCGGTCCAGCAGCAGGCCCACGAGCCCGACGTACACCACCGACACGATGATATCGCTCATGCGGGACGAATTCCAGGAATCCCAGATGAAGAACCCGATCCCCACGCCTCCGGTCAGCATCTCGGCGGCCACGATGGCGAGCCAGGCCATGCCGATGGCGATGCGGAGCCCCGTGAAGATATACGGCGAGGAGGCGGGCAGCAGCACCTTGAAGAAGTAGCGGGCGCCCTTGAGCTGGTACACCTTGGCCACGTTCTCGTAATCCGCGGGGATGCGCATCACGCCCACCGACGTGTTGATGATGATGGGCCAGATGGCGGTGATGAAGATGACGAAGACCGCGGACGGATTGGCCTCGTTGAAGGTGGCCAGGGAGATGGGCAGCCAGGCCAGCGGCGGGATGGTGCGGAGCACCTGGAAAATCGGATCCAGGGCCTTGAACGCCATGGCCGACTTGCCGATCAGGATGCCGAGGATCACGCCGACCACGGCGGCGAGGGAATACCCCAGCCCCACGCGCTTGAGCGAGAAGAGAAGCTGCCAGCCCAGGCCCTTGTCGTTGGAGCCGTTGTCGAACCAGGGATGGGCGATGTAGTTCCAGGACTCGGTGATGGTCTTCACCGGCCCCGGGAGCACGACGCCGTCCCGCGTCGAGTAGATCTCCCAGAACAGCCCGATGAAGGCCAGGGCCACGAACGGCATGATGTAGGTTCGGGCGCGGTCGCGGATCCGCTCGGCCTTCTCCGCGTCCCCGAACCCCTTCGGCAGTTCCAGGCTTCCCGCCGGCTTCTGTTCCTTGGCCATGGTCTTCGCCGCCGCCGTCTTGATTCCGGATGTGATGGGCCGCGGCCTCTCCGGCACGACGTGGTTCCCGTTGACCTGGGCCTTCTCCTGCTTGGTCTCCATGGTGCCTCCCGCTTTCATTTTTTGGACCCCATGCCCTTCTTGCCGTCGATGTTCTTGATCTTCAGCTTGGCAAGGTAGCCTTCGGGATCGTTCGGATCGAACTCGATGCCGTCGAAGAACTTCTCCACGCCCCGGCTGTCCCCCTCGGGGATCGCCGTCACGCCGAGCTCCTTGGCGCATTCCCGCCAGAGGTCGGCGCGGTTCACCTGGTCGACCAGCTTGTCGTAGTCCACGCCGTTCGGGAAGAAGCCCCAGCGGCGCATCTCGGCCACGAACCACTTGTCATGGCTCTTGTAGGGGAAGGATGCATTGTCCACGAAGAACTTCATGAACATGCCCTCCTTCTTGGGCTTCCCGTCGCCGTAATCGACCTTGCCGTTGATGCGGGTGACCAGGTCGTCGTACGGCGCGTTGATCCAGTTCTTCTGGGACAGGATCTTGGCCAGCTCATTGCGGTTCTCGGGCTTGTCGCACCACATCTGGGCCTCCATCACCGCCTTCAGGATGGCCTTGGCGGCGTTGGGATGCTTGTCCACCCAGTCCTTGCGCATGCCCAGGGCCTTCTCGGGATGATCCTTCCAGATTTCCTGGGTCATGCAGGCGGTGTATCCGATGCGTTGGTTGATCAGCTGCTGGCCCCAGGGTTCGCAGACGCAGAAGGCCTCCATGGTGCCCACGCGCATGTTGGCGACCATCTGGGGCGGGGGCACCACGATGGTGGATACGTCCGCGTCCGGGTCGATGCCGCCGGCGGCGAGCCAGTACCGGATCCAGAGGTTGTGGGTGCCGGTCGGGAAAGTCATCGCGAAGGTCAGGGGCTGCTTCTTCTTGTTCGCGGCGTCGACATATGGCCGGAGCGGGGCGGTGTTGACGCCGAGCTTGAGATCGCCGTACTTGGCCGCGTAATTGATGGCCTGGTTGTTGTAGTTGAGCCGGGCGAGGATGTACATCGGCACCGGCTTGTTCCCCTTGGTCATGACGCCGGCGGTGAAAGCCAGGGGCATGGGCGTCAGGATATGGGCGCCGTCGATGCCGCCTTTCTCCGATCCCAGCTCGATGTTGTCGCGGGTGGCGCCCCACGAGGCCTGCTTGATGACGTCCACGTCCGGGACGCCGTGCTTGGCGAAGAATCCCTTCTCCTTGGCGACCGCCAGCGGCCCCATGTCCGTCAGGGCGATGAAGCCCAGCTTGGCCTTGGTGGTTTCCGGCTTGCCGGCCTTCAAGGTGTTGCCATGTGGCTCGGATGCGTTTATCGCATCCTCGCGGGCCGCTGACGGCGTCGGCGAGGAGGCCAGAACCGCCGCCGCCAGGGCCAGGATGGAAAGCCGCCCGGCCGGCTTCGCGTCGATCGGAGCGGCTTGCCTCAGGGTGGATCGGAAAGGGTATGGAAGACGGAAGGACATAGGTGGTCTCCTTGAATCGGCGGGTTGGACAGGGATGAAGCGGGGTGGCGCCCCGGCCGCGGCTGGACTTGGGAGGGGGGGAGTGAGGGACCCATGGACGAGCCATGGGAGCGGGGTGCCGCCGGGCCGGAGCGCCCCGGAGGACCGGGGGCATCGGGTGCCGAATACAGATGCGACGATTGCCTTCACGACCAAGCCTTTCCAAGCATCAGACAGGATTCTTCCCGCTCCAGGCCTTGCGGCTCCGGGGCGTCGTCTCCTTGTCCAAAAGCTCGGGCGGACCGGCGTCAGTTGGCGAGTGTCACGGACACCGATACGAGAAAGCAACTAGCGGGCCAACGGTGGATCCGCCTAAAGTGTAGGATTCGCATAGGGTAGCATTGACGTTTCCATGGCAATCGGCGGACATTGACACAATGTGTTAGGTTTTGCCAGGGATTCCCGAGGAACCCGAACGCGATCGCGCAGGCAGGGGCACTTAGACTGCGCCGGCGAGGGCCCGGGCGTGGAATTCCTCGAGGCAGATGCCCTCGAGATCGTCGGCGGAGGATTCGGCCGTCAGGTGACTCCACCGGATCATCTGGTCGAGATACCAGCGCACGTGCGCCCGCGAGGGGCGGTGCGGGCTGCCGGGGAGCGGCGCGGGGCCGGCCGACTCCCGGGAGGCCTCCTCCTCCTTTAGGGCTGCCGCCACCCCCGACCTGGGCGTGTTCACGTAGCGCTTGGACGCCAGCATCTCCACCGCCTCGGGCGCGTTGGCCGGATTCTCCAGCCAGGCGTCGGCGCGCGCCAGGGCCCGCAGGAAGCGCGCGTGCTCCT
>CBILQL010000395.1:0-5378 GCA_966238865.1 uncultured bacterium | reverse complement strand
GTGACGGCGAAGACCCCCAGGGACAGGGCCTTCTTGCGCGCGCGGTCCTCGAAGAAGACCTTGAGGAAGGCGAAGGGCAGGAACATGACCAGCACAAGGGCCGCGTCGTTCTCGTCCTTGATGAGGCCGGGGCCGTGCCCGCCGTGGGTGAGCACCCAGGCGGCGATGAGGAAGGCCATCACGATGAAGACGTCGTGCAGGACGCGGAGGTCGGCGACGCGGCGCACGAACAGGCACACCCCCAGGAAGGTGGTGAGGTAGCGGGGGAGCTCGGTCTTGAGGACGAGCGCCACGCGTCCCTCGGTCACGCCCAGCAGCAGGCCGGTGCCGATGGCGCACAGGAACAGGAACCTCCAGGCCGCGATGGAGCGCAGCCAGCGCCCGTTCTTGAGCTCGCAAAGAACCAGGACGAACAGCAGCGCCTGCGTGAGGAGTCCGGGCTTCAGCAGGGAGAGGCCGGGCACCATGCGGTGGATCTGCCCGAAATCCACCAGCAGCACGGCCACCAGGGCCCAGAAACCCAGGCGGTAGACGTTCATGGGGAGCCGGCTTCGCCCAGGGCGCTGCGGTACAGCCCGAGGTAGGCGCGCACCATCACCATGCTGTCGTAGCGCTCGTCGAAGTCCCTGCGCGCCTCGCGCCCCATGGCCTCGGCGGCGGCGGGGTCGCCGAGGACGGCGGAGACGGCCTCGGCCAGGGCGGCGGGGTCGGCGGGCGGCACGAGGCGCGCGCTGCGCCCGTCCGCGAGCAGGGCGGGCACGCCGCCCACGGCGGTCGCCACGATGGGCAGGGACAGGCTCATGGCCTCGAGCAGGCACAGCGGCAGGCCCTCCCACAGCGAGGGCAGCACGTAGGCGTCGAGCAGGGGATAGAACGCGGTGAGCTGGGGCATGCCGCCCAGGAACCGGACGTTGCGGCCGAGGCCCAGCGCCGCGGCCCGGTCGCGCAGCGGGCCTTCCAGACTCCCGGCGCCGGCCACCGCCAGCGCCGTTCCCGGATGGCGCCGCAGCACCTCCGGCATCGCCTCGAGCAGGTGGACGATGCCCTTCTGCTCCTCGAGCCGAACCCCCAGGCCTATCACCCGGGAGAAGCCGCCCAGCCCGGCCGCCTCGCGCAGGGCCGCGCGGTCCAGGCGGTCCCGCTCGGCGCGGTACCAGGCGCCGTCGATGCCGTTCCGGATCACCGCCAGCTTCCCGGCACGGATGCCCTCGTAACGCGCGAGGTTCGCGGCCGTGTGATCGGAGACGCCCACCACCTTGTGGTATCCCCGCGACATGAGCCGCTCCAGGACCATGTAGCGCAGCTTGTCCGGGAAGCTGCGGGCGTGATCGGTGTGGATGCGGCACGGCACGCCCGCCAGGAGCGCGGCGAGGCCGCCGTCCAGGAAGGCGTGGGTGTTGTGGGTGTGCGCCACCTCGTAGGCCTCCCGGGCCATCAGGCGGCGGAGCTTGAGGAAGAGCAGGCGGTCGGCGCCCTTCCCGGGCCACGGCATGATCCGCAGGGGGATGCCGCGGTCGCGGATCTCGGCGGCCAGGGGGCCGTCGCCGCGCAGGGAGCAGATATGGGCCTCGTGGCCCAGGCGCCTCAGCCCGTCGGCCAGGTCGATGACGACCCGCTGCAGGCCCCCGGGAACCAGGTCGTGGGTCACCTGCAGCACCTTGAGCGGACGTCCGCCCGCCAGGCGCGCGAAGCCGTCCGCCGCGAGCGGCAGCTGGCCGGAGGCCTCGGGGCCGGCCCCGGGGGCCGCCTCCGCCGGAGGGCTTCCGGGCCCGGGAAGGGTGAGGAGGGAGGGATCCTCAGGGGCGGGCGAGGACATGGGCCTAGGCCTCCAGGTAGCGCGCGTGGGTGACGCGGATGTCGTGCTCGCGCAGCACATCCCGCCGCAGGGCCGCGCCCAGGCGGGCGCGCCCGGCGGGATCCGCGACCAGATCGGAAAGGACCGCCGTCAGGGCCGCGAGGTCTTCCATGGGCGACAGGCGCCCGTTCACCCCGTCCTTGATCACTTCCGGGATGCCCCCGGATGGCGTGCAGGCCAGGGCCCGCTCCAGGAGGCCGGCCTCCAGGAGCGCGATGGGCAGGCCTTCGCCGTCGCGGGAAGGCAGGCAGAAGACGTCCATGTCCGCCATCCACTCCAGCACCTCCTCCTGGAAGGGGTAGAGCCGAACGGGCTCGTCCGGGATGAGCTCGCGCCACAGGGACTCGAGCGTCCCCCGCAAGGGGCCGTCTCCGAGGATGACCAGGCGGCAGGGGCGCTCCTTGCGCAGGCGCGCGTACGCGCGGATGAGGAGGGCGTGGTTCTTCATGGGCACCAGGCGGCCGGCGGATCCGATCACGGGGAGGCGCTCCCCGGCGTCTTCCGAGGCCAGGCGGCGGAACAGGGGATGGGTTCCCCGGATGCGCTGCCCGGTGGGGATGCCGTTGGGGATGAGCACGGGCCGGGAGGCGGGGTTGCGGCGGGCCAGGTAGTCGCGCATCTCCCCGGACACCGCCACCACGGATTCGGCGAACCCGAGGAGCGCGATGTCGAGCCACCGGTAGAGGGTGGCCTTATGGCTGCCGGATCCTTTGGGATACCCGTGGGCCGTGGCCAGCAGCGGCAGGCGATGCAGGCCCGCCCAGCGGGAAGCCAGGTGCAGGACGGTGGCCTTGTAGCCGTGCGAATGGACCAGGGTCGCGCCGGATCGGCGCAAGGCGCCGGCGTATTCCGGGAGGGATGCGGGCGGCAGCCCGGGCTTCAGGTTGAGGCGGACCACCGGGATGCCCTCCGCCTCGATCCGGTCGGCCACCTCGTTGCTGGCGAGGCCCGGATCCAGGAGCGCGACGAGCAGGGGCGCGGCCCCCCCGGCGCCTCCCGCGGCCTGCTCGCGCGCGAGATCGCAGATCACCTTCTCGGCCCCGTAGAATCCGCCGCTGTGGATCACGTGGGCGATGCGCATGCCGGGCGCGCCGGGCGCGGTTTGCGCCGCGGACGGGGCGGATTCGAGGACGGGTTCGTGTTCGCGGCGATCCATGGTGCAGCGCGCGCGGCGTGCGCCGCGCGCATTCCGAATGTGAAATAATCCTTTTAGGGACGGCGCCACAAGCGCGGCGTCCCGGATTCCGGGACATCGTGGGCCGCGACGAAACGGCCGGAATCGCGGCGCGGGGAACCTTTTGCCCCCGGGGGGCGGAAATTTACTTTAGACTTGTCCCTGCTGAACCCCCAGCCTTTCAAGAGGTCGGAATGGCTTACCATGCCTTGGCCGTCGTGGGCCTGTTGTTCCTGTCCGCGTATTCCTACCTGGTGTACCCGCTGGTGCTGGCCGCCGCCCGCCTGCGCCGTTCCCCGCGCCCGCGCCGGGCGCCCGCCGGGGGGTCTAACGCGGATTCCCCCGGCGTGTCGCTGATCATAACAGTCTTCAACGAGGAGCAGCGCCTGCCCGCCAAGCTGGACAACAGCCTCGCCCTGGAGTATCCCGCCGATCGGCTGGAGATCATCGTCGCTTCCGACGCCTCCACCGACGGCACCGACGCGCTGGCGTCCTCGCGCCCCGGCGTGACCCTCTGCCGGGTCGAGGAGCGCAAGGGCAAGGAGTACGCCCAGAGGCAGGCCATACGCCGCAGCCGCGGCGAAATCCTGGTCTTCACCGACGTGGCCACGATGCTGGACAAGGACGCGCTGCGCCTGGTGGTCCGGAATTTCGCCGATCCGACCGTGGGCGCGGTGAGCTCCGAGGACCGCATCATCGGGGAGGGGAGCGGCTCCGGGGAGGGCCTGTACGTCCGCTACGAGATGCTGCTGCGACGCTTCGAAACCGAGGTGAATTCCCTGGTGGGCCTGTCGGGATCCTTCTTCGCGGCCCGGCGCGAGGTGTGCGAGCTTTGGGCCGACGACCTGCCCTCGGACTTCAACACCGTGCTCGCCTGCGCGCGCCTCGGCTACCGGGCGGTCGCCGACGAGGCCGTGATCGGCTATTATCCCGGCATCCGCGCCGGCCAGAGCGAGTTCCAGCGCAAGGTGCGGACCCTGGTGCGCGGCATGGCCGCCTTCTTCGCCAACCTGGAGCTGCTCGACGCGCGGCGCTACGGATTCTTCTCCTTCCAGCTCCTGAGCCACAAGCTCATGCGCTGGCTGGCGCCGGTGTTCATGGCCCTGCTGCTCCCGGTCAGCGCCGCCGCCGCGGCCGGCCGCAGCGTGGTGGGCCTCGTCGCCGCCGCCCTGCAGGCCCTCTTCTACGGCATGGCGGCGGTGGGCCGTCTCGCGCCGGGTTCCCGCGCCCACCCGCTGGTGAAGGTGCCCTATTTCTTCTCCCAGGTGAACTTGGCCATCCTGGCCGCCTGGATCAAGTTCCTACGCGGAGAGAGGATCAGCCTATGGACGCCCTCCAGGCGGTGAGCGGCGGCGAGCCGCGCCGACTCCTCTTCATCCTCCCGGGCCCGCTGTGGGAGATCCGCGACACCCTGCGCAAACGCATGGAGCGGCTCTCCCAAAAGTACACGGGGCTCATCGTCACCACCATGCCGGAGGCGGGCGAGCATGCCCTGGGGAGCTTCACCCTCAAGGCCCTGCGCTACCGGCGGGGCGCCAAGCTGTGGATGAACGTCAAGTACATCCTATTCGGGCTCGGGCTGGCCCTCAAGGCCCGCTTCGGCAAGGACAAGTGGGACCTCGTCGTCACCTACGACCCCTTGCGGTCTGGGCTCATCGGGCTCCTCGTGGCCGCCATCTCGGGGGCGCGCTTCTGCCCGGAGGTGAACGGCTGCTACGATTCCTACGCCAACTACCTCGACGACGCGCCGGGCCCCATGCTGGCCCTGAAGCGCCGCCTGTACCCGATGCTGGTGCGCTTCACCCTCTCCCGCGCGGACGGCATCAAGGTCCTCTTCCCGCGGCAGCTGGAGGGCTTCCGGGACTCGATCCGCGCGCCGGTGGTGGAGAGCTTCTTCGACTACGTGGACCTCGAACCCTTCCGCGACCTGGGCGAGGAGAAGGTGATCCTCTTCGTGGGCTTCCCGTTCCGCCTCAAGGGGGTGGACCTGCTCATCGAGGCCTTCAAGCGGCTCTCGCCGCGGCATCCCGACTGGTCCCTCAAGATCCTGGGCTGGTTCCCGGACCGTCGGGAGCTGGACGCCGCCATCGGCGGCCACCCGCGCATCTTCCACCATCCGCCCGTCTACTCCCGGGACATGCCCGGCCACATGGGCCGCTGCGGCATCTTCGTCCTGCCGTCGCGCACCGAGGCCATGGGCCACCCCAGCCGCAGCTGGGTGAGCCCGCTCGCCGGGCAGCTGTGCGCCCAGGACGTCTACCGGCAGGCCGGCATCACGGGCGAGCCGTTCATAATCCCGCACCGAGCCCATGCCGATTCCGGCGTCCCGTTCCCCCTCCCGGGTGAAAC
>CBILQL010000394.1:0-5378 GCA_966238865.1 uncultured bacterium | reverse complement strand
GTTGTCCTCGCAGATGAAGATGGCCGGCAGGTCCCAGAGGGCCGCCAGGTTCATGCACTCGTGGAAGGTCCCCTGGGGAGTGGCCCCGTCGCCGAAGAAGATGAAGCTGACGGCGTTGTCCTCGTCGTAGTTGGACTTGAAGGCCGCGCCGATGCCGATGCCGAACTGGCCGCCCACGATGCCGTGGCCGCCCAGGAAATTATGGGGCTTGGAGAAGAAATGCATGGAGCCGCCCTTGCCGCGGGCGCATCCGGTCACCTTGCCGAACAGCTCCGCCATCCCGTCCCGAGGAGGCATGCCCAGGGCCAGGCTGAGGCCGTGGCAGCGGTAGGTCGTG
Source organism: uncultured bacterium (assembly GCA_966238865.1). GTDB lineage: Bacteria > Fibrobacterota > Fibrobacteria > UBA11236 > UBA11236 > CBILQL01. The sequence goes on along the minus strand of CBILQL010000394.1, from coordinate 5,041 downwards.
ACCACCGAGTCCTGGGGCAATTTATGGTCCAGGACCCCCACGCCGACGGCCTCCTGGCCGATATAGGGATGCAGGAACCCGGCGATCTTCTTCTGCTGGTAGGCCTTGATGCTGGCTTCTTCGAAATACCGGATGACCAGCATCTTCTCCAGCATTTCCACCTGCTTTTCCTTGGAAACGGCGGGCACTTCTTTTTTCACGCTGGCCATAAAACTCCGTCGAATGAAATCCGTGGGGGTGCGATACCCGTGAGCCGTAAATCTAATAAAAAAAACCCGAAATTGCCTCAGAAAGGGCGCTTCGGCCACTCCGCAAAAACCCCGTCGACGAGAAAAATCGCCACCCGGATTGTGCCATTTTGCCGCCGGACGCGGCTCCATGTGTATTTTTCTGCCCATGGTCGATACCAATCCGGTTGCCGCCGCAGTGGGAAAAATCCCCTCCGGCCTCTACATCATCACCACCCTGTTCGAAGGCCGCAAAGAGGGATTCCTGGGCTCCTGGGTCCAGCAGGCCGCCTTCGAGCCGCTCCTCGTAAGCATCGCCCTGAAGCCCGGCCGGGCATGCTACGCGGCCATCAAGGCCCAGGGCCGTTTCTGCATCAATATCGTGGGCCAGAACAACGGCGGCATCATGAAGCCCTTCTGGACCGTCAAGGAGGGGGTCGATCCCTTCGCAGGCATAGAGCATGTTCTGACGGACCGCGGGAACGTGCTGCTCCGGCAGGCCGTAGCCGCCCTGGAATGCGAGGCGCGCTCAGCCGCCATGCCGGGCGACCATGAGATACTCTTCGCGGAGGTGATGGAAAGCCACATCCTCCAGCCCGAGGACAAATCCCTGACCCATGTGCGGAAAAGCGGCCTCTCCTATTGACCCTTCAGCTTCCGAGCGCCAGGGTGGATGGCCGGGTCTGCGCTCAGCCGAGGAATAGGGGAGCGGTGAGCGCGAAGCGCTTTTCGGAAGTCCTGGCTTCGGCGCGGAGATAGGCGGCCCCCGCGGGCGGGGCCACGAACTCGGAGAATTCCAGCGGCCCGTTCTCCAGGTCCCAATCCTTCACCAAAGTTTCGGATCCGGCGCCCTTGCGTCCGGCGAACAGGGACACTTTTTCCAGGGCGCCGAAATCCTCGCTGCCGCGGGCCGCGACCAGCAAGGTGCCCTCTTCCAGGCCAAGATTGAGGAAGGGGCCGTCGGTGCAGAACAGCTCTCCCCGGCGCAGGGCTCCCTGGACGTCGGCTACGGTTTTCCGGCCGGACCGGACCACGGTGCGGACGTTCCCGAAGACATGCTTGCGGTTCTCGTACAGCGAGAACAGGGGCGTTTTGACGCCGATATTCCGGTTCAAATCCCCATGGGCATCGTTGGCGCCGATGGGGAAGAGGCGGCGGCCGGCCAGCAGCTGGTCCACCCAGAACCGGCGTCCGGTCTGGAAATCCGCTCCCCGATGACCGTTCCAGAACTGCAATCCCTTCACGCCTGATCCGACGTCCTCCCCATGCCACATGCCCCGTCGGAACACGAAGCGCTCCAGGGCCCCGATGACAGCGCGGGGATGGGCCGCGAAGCTGGGGGTGTCGCCGAGGCGCTCCAGGACCTCGCCCACGGTAAGATCCGGCTTGTTGTTCAGCCAGCGCCGTCCGCCGTCCCCGAGGCCCGGCAGGAATTCCGGGTGCCCGGCCACCAATAGGTGGACGTTCTCGCCGCGATGGTTCCCGCAGGATACCTCTTCGCCGGCCAGCATCACCGGCAGGCCGAAGCCTTCGCGCACCGCGAGGTTGAGCCTGTCCGCCTCGGACCGGTACACCTGGAAATTGGCCGCCGGATCGGTGGTCTCCATGTAGCGCGTCTTGCGGTAATAGAAGTCGTAGGAATGATCCGTGCACAGGACGAAGCCCATCCCCAGGCTCGCGCCTGCCTGCTGGAGCACCTCGAGGGGCGCCCCGAATTCCACCGGGTCGCTGGAAAAGTCGGAATGGCAATGCATCTCTCCGCCGTACCAGCCTTCGGGATAGGGGAGGAAGGACTTGAGGAACCGGATGCGGAGCGGGGAAGGAGAGATGCCGGGAAAATTGCAGTTCACGAAGGTGCGGCGCCGGCCGGCCTTGTTCTCCACCGTGATCTTGCCGTTCAGCGCCACTTCCTCGCCCTCGAATCCGGAGAAGTCGATGGAGAGGGGAATGAAGCTCAGGTTCTCTTCGCAGCGCAATCCCATCTGGAGGGTTTGCCGGCGCAACTTCCCGGAGCTCCCTTGGAGCGCCAGGTCCACTTCCAGGACCTTTACCGGATGAAAGTCCGCATCCTTGAGCACCAGGTAGACAGGTGGCGTCCGCTCGGGAATGCAGAAACTCGGCGCATCGAGAAAAATCTCCGGCCACGGCCTGTATAGCGGCGACCAGGGGAGCTTGAACTTGAAATGGGTTTCGGCGTAGGGGAGGGCGGGGAGGAAGCTAGTCATCCCACTCGGATGTATCGACCCACAGCAAATCGCCGTCGGCGGAGTCGGAATCCTTATCGGACAGGCGCCGATCCAGCTTGCGGCGATCCGGAAATTCGATGGTCAATTGTTCCTTGCGGCGGTCCGTCCTCCGCAAGTCCCAACTCCCCGCACGAAAATTCCGTAGCTCAGGGTGATTGTCCATCATGCTGCAACCTCGCCAACGGGCTGTTTCAATAATAAGTATCTCCGGTCGCATCCTCTCACCCTTTTTTATCCTCCCGCACCAAATTCCTCCAATAATTGTCCTTGAACTCCCGGCAGGCCCTGCGGATCAAATCAGCCACCCGTACGTCCCGCCCGCTCCGCTTCCGCTCGTTCACGGCAATAGCCTCCATGTCCAGGTATTCCTGCCCCATGTACACGTTCCGCCGTTTTTTGATGGAATCTTCCGCTGCCATGGCCGCCTCCTCGAATCCGTGTTTTTAGGACATTTTTCGGCATAACATACACAACATAATCCCAATACACAAGATTATCCAAATCCGCCCCGGACTTCAACAGTGTCAAGCCTTGGTTGAGACATATATGTTTACATAATATATCTTATGCGAACCTAGGGATGTCGCGATCCAAACGGTGCTTGCAGCGGGAAAATCAATTTGAACGCTTGCCCATTGAAGTGTTGGAGGACGCTGCTGTTGATAGTGGCGATAGAATGTGGATTGGAGGGCTAGAAACTCTAATATCAGTAGTTTCTCCAGGCTCGCCTTCGTATTTTACTACACAGATGTGCAGTAAAGGATGGCTCCTATGAACCCCAATACCAAGAAAATGCAGACTCTGGTGGGAAAACTGTCCCAAATCATGGCAGAAACGCCATGGGTGGAGAAAAAGGGGCGGAATTCCTTCTTCAACTACGACTACGCCAAAGAAAGCGATATCCTGGACGCCGTACGGGAGAAGCTGGCCAGCCATGGCATTTTTGTCTTCACCAGCATCGAAAACATGGAGTTCCGGGAGACTTCCAAGCGGACCCGGGACGGCAGCCCCGTGAACCTGGTTTTCGTGAAGACCAAGCACACCTTTTCGGATTCCGATTCCGGGGAAAGCATCGAGGTTTTCGGGTTCGGTTCGGGCGAAGACAGCGGCGACAAGGCGATTTACAAGGCCATTACCGGGGCGATGAAATACTTCGTGTCCAAGAACTTCCTGATGAGCACCGGGGACGATCCGGAGCGCGATGAGGAAAAGGACGCCAAGGACGGGAAAGCCGCACAGCACCCGTCTGCGGCCCCCGAAGAGCCCGCGACCCTGACCATGAGCTCGCCTTTCCGCGCCACCCGGGGACGGGAATTCGCCCCCCCGTCCGGGTACGGCCTGGACAGCAACCAGGTGCGCGATTTCATCAAGGATATCCAGAGCAAGAGCGGACCCAAGAAGGACGGATCCACCTACACCCGATACAGCATCGAGACCCAGGGGAACGGATTCTTCACCACCTTCAATCCCAACTTCGCGGACGTGGCCACGGAAGCCAAGGCCTCGAACCAGGAGGCGATCATCACCTATCGGGCCAACGGTCGCTGGAAGGATGTGGAGGACATCAAGGTCGCCGGTCTCCAGCAGGCCGAAGTCCTGGCCGAAGTGGAAACCCTCCCCTTCTGATCCGACATTCCCCTACCGGGGACGTCGGTGGCAGCGTTTCAACTCGAGCCTCCCCTACCGGGGAGGCTTTTTATGTAGATGCGGGGTATGTAGTGTATGTTATGTATAAAAAAGAGGGGGATACCCTCCCCCTCCGCCATCGCTCAAGCGGCGATACCTTTGCCCGGCGGGAAATCGGACCTGGGCAGCGTCTTGAACTGTTGTTCGATGAGGCCGGCCCGCGAGGGACCTATGCTTTCGATCCGGGACAGGACCTTGGCGGCCATGGCGTCGAAGCGGCTCCCCCGCTCCCCGCGCGGCAGCCCGAGCATCCGGTCCAGCACTTCCAGGTTCAGATCCTCCCCGAGGAAGCTTTCCAGGTGGATGTTGCGGCTATGCTCGAGCCGGCTCAGCAGATCGGTGAAGACCATCTCCAACCTGTCGTTGAACATATCCTCGTCCTTGGCCTTCAGGGCGAGCAGGCTGGACATGGCGAACAGGGCGTTGAAGATGTAATGCCGCGCATCCTTCTGCTGGGACGGCGAGTAGAAGTACTCCGAGATGACCTCCCCCTCGGCGGTCTTGACCATGGACTTCGAGCACAGGGTCTTGCCGGGTTCGAACATCTTCAGGCGCGCAGCCTTCTCCTGCAGATCCCCGGGCTTGAGGACGACGGGCGCCTGGGATGCCGGTGATTGCGGCGCGGCCGCGATGCGGGTGACCGCCATCGGCGGATCCGCCTGCGGAGGAATTGCGGGTTCGCTCTGGAACAGGGGCGCGGGCGGCTCTGGCGCGACGACCTGGGTGGCGACCGGATCCGGGGCGCGGGGCACATCGCGGGTCCAGGCCATCTCCTTCAGAGCCGCGTTGTCGCTGCGGACCTCGCCGGCGCCGAAGGGGAAATCGGCGGCCGGACGGAACAGCGCCTGGTGGAAGAGGCGCTTGTCCCCCGTCTCATGCCCC
>CBILQL010000393.1:0-5378 GCA_966238865.1 uncultured bacterium | reverse complement strand
CCCATCAAGTTCATTTCGTTTGAACCTTTGTTGGGTGAGATCAATTTTGGTACGGGAGAATTGGACGGTGTCTCATGGGCCATCGTTGGCGGAGAGAGCGGGCACCGCGCCAGGGTGATGAAACCGGAGTGGATCGAGGGCATTCATCATGCATGTCTGGAGGCGGATGTCGCTTTCTTTTTCAAGCAGTGGGGCGCATTCAACGAGGACGGCATCAAGGTGGGCAAGAAAAAGTCGGGCAGGGTGTACCAGGGAAAAACGTGGGATGAGATGCCCGCAATTCAAGCATGAACAAAATCCCTAATGGCTGGGTGGTCGCTAGGCTTGCAGACTCACCTTCGAGCTGGCGCAAAAGCAAATCGCTCGCTGAAGCTCGCAATTTGTTTGCTGGCCCTCAACGGGTGATTCACAGCAGGGTGCTTGCTCCGGGGCTGTAGGCGCCGACCCGGATCCGTACCGCCGATATCCGCCTCCATCGCTACCAAAAATCTTTTTTCCAGCCCCCTTTCGGAACGGGGAAAAGGTTCGGCGCATTTCGGGGCTGGATTTCCTATAAAAACGCGACGTTTCGCCTATATTTCAGGGATATGGCATTCATCGAACGCGTCATCCCGTGTTAACCGTCAAGAACCTGAATACCAGCCGCGCCTTTTACCAAACGGCCTTGAACATATCGAGAAAAATTCCGGGAAACTTATAGGATGCGGCAGGAGTAGCGAAGTCGTAAGTACAAAAAGCATCTTTGAAAAGGGCGATCTTCTATACGGAAAGCTAAGACCCTATTTAAATTGCGCCACGACGCTTTGGGACGGAGGCCCGGCCCCATGCGCATGGGCAAAACGAGTGTTCCAGGCAGCCAGCGCTGCCTGCCCGGGACCCGGCGCGTAACCAGCGGTGACGCAGGCTTACTTCAGGGAGATGGTCAGCACCTTCCCGAACACTTCGCTGATGCGTTCCAGGGTCTTCACCGTGGGGTTGCATTTGCGGGGATTTTCCAGCTTCTGATAGGCCTGATAGGAGATGCCGAGCTTCCTGGCTATTTCGGATTGCGAATGGCCGTTGCGGATGTTGCGGATCTGGTAGGCGATTTCGATATGCGGCAGGATGCGGATGGGGTGGAACGAGCGTTTGCCTTCCAGGTTGGAGGGCTTGGGAAGCACGAAGCCTCTTTCGAAATCCACTTCCAATGTGCCGTTGAGGGCCTCCTTGGCGCTTTCCAAGGCATGTTCCAAACTTTTCCCATAGGTATGGATATGTGGAAAATCCGGAAAGGAGACCAGGTAGTCCCCCTCCTCCTTGCGGATGCGGGCGAAAAAGAACATCATCTGCCTTTCCCGATTCCAGCCTGCCTGAGAATGGCCGCCAAAGTTCCTTTGGGTAGATCCCGGTTCCCATGGATGGGCACGGGAATGGGCCGCATTGCATCCTTGATCATGATATGGTGGCTCCCCCGAATGCGTTCGAGTACCCAGCCATGAAGGATCATAAGATGAAGCAATTCCTTGCCCGACATTTCCAATATACAACTTAAAGGTTGTGTAGTAAAAGTATAACTTGGATGGAAGTGTAGGGTTCCGAGGGAAATTAGAGGTGATCGATGTCACCGACGGCGGCGGCGAGGATGGATGCATCGGTGGGAATCGTTCCGGGGAAAGGGGCCAGGAACCGGACTAGGGGCGTATGGGCAGCTGAAAATGCGGGCCGGGATTGGGGATGGGGCGGGGGCCATTTCGGTCCCCGTCCCATCCAGTGCCAGTTAAGTCGGGGTCGGGATCAGGCCGGCGTCTCCGCCTCCGCCTCCGACTCGTTGCCGCCCGCGGCTCCGCCTTCCCCCAGCACCGTTTCCAGCGCCGCGGTGAAGCGGCGCCAGATGTAGTCGCTCTGGGCCCGCGGCACGGGTCCGATGCGGCGCCAGTCGCGCTGCAGGGCGCGGGCGCGGTTCGCGGCGTCGCCGCCGGGGTTCTGGGCCAGGGACTCGGCTTCGGCGATGAGGTCGAGCTTCCGCTCCAGGTTCGCCTGCGGATCCTCCGCGGGCAGCCCCAGGGCCGACCGGCGCTCCTCGAAGAAGGCGTCGCAGGCGGCGTGGAAGCGCTCCCAGATGGAATCGCTCACGTCCCGGGGGACGGGCCCGATGGCCTTCCATTCGCGCTGCAGGGCCTTGATCTTCTCGGTGCGCTCCTTGTAGTCCACCGGGCCCTCGTCGGCCAGGAAGCGGACGAACTCCTGCGGGTGCTTGTCGCTCTGCCAATGCTTGAGGGCTGCGTCCTCCTCCGGCGTGAGGGCGCGGGTGGAGAGCATCTCCGCCAGGAAGCAGAGGTCTGTCTTCTTGCGCAGGTTGCCCATGCGCTCGGAGTCGCGCTTGCCCGCGTTCTCCTTGAGGCGTTCGAAGAAGACGTCGCAGGCGGCGCGGAAGCGGCGCCAAAGGGCCTGGTCGACTTCCCGCGGAGCCGGGCCCGTGGCCTTCCAGCGCTCCTGCAGGGCCTTGATCTTCTCGATGGTGGCCTTCCACTCAGTGGAGTCCTTGAGGGACTCGGCCTCGATGCAGATGTCCTCCTTGGCCTGGGCGTTGCCCTCGCGGGACTTCCGCTCCTCGTCCAGGCGGCCCTTGCGGCCCTCGAAGTAGGCGTCGATGGGCTTGCGGAAGCGCTCCCACAGGGCGTCCTCGACCTCGCGGGGGACGGGGCCGATCTCCTTCCAGGCGGCCTGGGCCTCCTTGATGCGGTCGAAGCGCTCCTGGTCGGTGGCTAGGGCGTCGAGGCTCTCCACGGCGGCGCACAGTTCCTCCTTGCGGGCCTGGTTCTGCGGCCGCTCGGCGTCGAGCTGGTCGAGATGGGCCTTGCGGGCCTGGAAGAACTTCTCGCAGGCCCCGTGGAAGCGGGCCCACACGGCTTCGCTCTGGTCCTTGGGCACCGGGCCGATGGACTTCCACTTCTCCTGGGCCTCCTTGATCTTCTGCCCCGCGGCCTTCCACTCGGTGGAATCCTGGAGGCTTTCCGCCAGGGCGACGAGCTCCAGCTTCTTCTCGAGGTTCCCCTTCTGGTTGGCCTCCTTGCGCTCGTAGAAGGCGTTGCAGGCGGCGCGGAAGCGCGCCCACAGGGCCTCGCTCTGGGCCTTGGGCACGGCGCCGATGGTCTTCCAGGCGCCCTGGGCCTCCTTCACCACTTCCATGGCCTCGCGCCAGTCGATGTCCTCCTGGGAGACGATGGCCTCCACGCGGGCGCACCATTCCTCCTTCGCCTTGAGGTTGCTTTCCCGCTCCACCTCCAGCTCGGCGAAATACTCGCGGCACTTCTCGTACAGGCGGTCGCTGACGCCGTGGTAGCGATCCCACAGGGCTTCCGAGCTGTCCCAGGGCACCGGCCCGACGGACTTCCACTCGGCCTGCAATTCCTTCAGCCGGGCGAAGACGGCCTTGCGATCCTCCTCCTTCTCGAGGGCCTCCAGCCTGTCGCAGATGAGCTGCTTGGTGCGCAGGTTGGACCAGCGCAGCCAGTCCTGGGCCTCGCGGAAGCGGTCGAGGAAGGCCTGGTGGCGGCCCAGCACCTCCTCGGCCTCGGGGCCGTGCGGAACGGGCAGCAGGGTCTTCCATTCGGAATGGAGCTCCTTGAAGCGCTTCTCGGCGGCCTGCATGTCCGGGTCTTCCAGCAGATGCTCCAGCTCCGGGAGCAGGACCTGCATGCGGGCCAGGTTGCGGGCCCGGGCCTGTTCCAGGGAAGCGCCCGCAGACGCGAAGGCGGCGTCGAGGCGGGCCTTCAGGTCGTCCTTGCCGTCGAAGGGGCCGGAGGCGTTGAAGGCCTTGGTCCATTCGCGGCGGATCTCGCGGTAGCGCTCGCCCACCAGGGCGGGCTTCTCCTCGGCCTTGGGCGCCAGGGCCTCGGCCTCCTCCACCAGGGCCTTGAGCGTCCCGCCGTGCTCCCGCTCGTCGGCGGCGCGGCGCTCGGCCAGCTCCTTCTCCCGGGCGCGGCGCTCGCGATCGCGCTCCACCTTGTCGGCGGCGGTGCGGAAGCGGCGCTGGAGGTCGTCCTCGGCGGCGCCGGCCTTGCCCGCCGCCACGAACTGCTCGCGCAGGTCGCGGATGTCCAGGGCGTCCTTGTCGGCGCCGTCCGCGGCCTCCAGCAGGGCGATGAGCGACTCCTTGCGGGCCTTGGCCTCTGCCTCGCGGCGATCACGTTCCTCGCGGGCCGCCAGCTCCTCCACGTGGCGGGCATAGCCGGCGCGGAAGGTGTCCAATTCCTCGCGGAAGCGCGCGAGCCGCGCCGGGTCGGGCAGGGTGCCCGCCTGGATGAGCTCCCGCAGGGACCTGTCGGCCTCGTCCACCTGCTCTTTGACGGCCTCCCAGGCATAGCCGCGGGGCGGATCGGAAGCGGCGGCGGCGGCCTTCTCGGCCACCGAGAGCACCAGGGAAAGCTTGGCACGGTTCACCGCGCCGGCGTCGGGACCCTTGGCCGCGGCGGCCGATTTCAGGCGTTCCTTGGCGGCGGCCCGCACGGCCTTGCTCTTGGCGTTGCGGGACAGGCTTTCGAAGTGGGAATCCTTGGCCACCTTGGCGAACGCCTTGAGGGCCAGGCCCTCGTCGGCCTCCCCGAGGGCCACGGAGTGGATGGCGCCGGCATGGGTGAGGCGCAGGAAGGCGGCCTCGCGGACGGCCCGGGAGGCGGCGTTGCAGGCCACGTCCTCGAGGGTCCGCTGTTCGTCGCCGATCTCGGCGAGGGCGGCCTTGGCCGCGGCCAGGGACTCCGGATCCTCCGACCCGGACTTGGCGGCGGCGGCGAGGTTCTCCAGGAGCTGCTTCGCGGCCAGATCCTTCACGAGCTTCTCATTGCTGCGGTCCTTGAGGCGGCGCAGCATGGCGGTGTCCTTTACGCGCCGCGCGTCAGCGGCCCGGTTGGCCGGATCCTCGTCCTCCAGGGCCATGGCGAGGAGCGCGTCCTGGTGATCGTCGTCCATGCCCCGGATGGCTGCGGCCCGCACGGACGGGTCGCTGTGCTTCCACTGGGGCTTGAAGAAATCCATGAATCCCATGCTCGGACTCCACGCGAAAAGAGGGACTCATAGTTTAGAAAAATCGGCCAGGGCTTGACAGATGCGCCCCGGCGACGCGCGGCAAGCTATCTTAACGGAATGCAGACCATAACCACCGGAACCCGCGCCTTGCCAGCTGCCGCCCGCGTCCTCCGGACGGCTTTCCCAATCCTCGCGATTTCTCTCCTCGCCTCCTGCCGCGAAGCCCGCTCGGCCCGGCAGGGCGGCGGCCCTGACCTCCCCGCGCCCGCCCTGGAACCCGCCTGCGGGACCGGCTCCGGGCTGTCGCTGCGCTATCCCGTCTGGTTCGGCGAGGTCCCCGGCAAGCCCGGCGCCTTCCTGGTCCTGGAACGGGG
>CBILQL010000392.1:0-5385 GCA_966238865.1 uncultured bacterium | reverse complement strand
CGGCACGCAGGTGCAGGGTGAGGTGCGGATCTGCCCGGGACGCTACCGCATCGCGATCCATGACCCCATGGGCCGGACCCTGGAAACCCGATCCATCGAAGGGATGCGGGCGGATCTTCCCGCCGCCGGCGCGTCTGGCGCGCGCTTCCTGCGCCTCGAGGGCGCGGGCGGCACGGCTACGGCACGGACGCGCTGACCGGATAGGATGACAAGACGTGAAGCCTTGCGCCTGTTCGGCCTGGGAGCCCTAGCCTTGGCCGACGCCTCGCATGGCTCAGCAGCCGAACCCGGAGATTCCGCCGCACTGCATACCCGGAAAATCCCCGCATCCGGGGAGCCGTTGCCGGTCATCGGCCTCGGCACATGGCAAACGTTCGACGTGGGCGCATCCGCTACCTGGGCGTTACCCATTACTCCGCGGGCGGCCACGAGGCGGTGGCCAGGATCATGGCCGATCAGAAGCCGGATTTCGTGCAGATTAACTACTCCGTGGGCGAGCGCGAAGCGGAGGCGCGGATCCTCCCCCTGGCCCGGGATCTCGGCATCGCCGTCCTCGTCAATCGACCCTTCGCCGGCGGCGGCCTGTTCGGACGGCTGCGCGGCAGGCCCTTGCCCGGTTGGGCCCCCGACATTGACTGCGTGAGCTGGGCCCAAATCCTGCTCAAGTACGTGGTATCCCATCCTGCCGTCACGTGCGCCATTCCCGCGACTTCCAAGGTCGCGCATCTGCGCGACAATATGAAGGCAGGCCTCGGCCGCCTGCCCGATGAGGAATTCCGGAAACGGATTGCGAGGGAAGCGGCGGGGAGCTGACGCATCCCGGTCCTGAAGCCTCCCCAGGGAGAGCAAAGAACGGCGGGCCGGCCCTCCCGCTTGCGCTGCCCCAGCCCCAAGGGTACTTTCCAGGATATCCGCGGGAAGGTTTCGCCCGCGGATATCCTGCGGCCATAGGAAGGCCAGGATAATCCGGGGGAGGCATGGTGTTCAAACTTCGGAGAGTCTATGAGCCGCCGGGACCGGAGGACGGCTTCCGGGTATTGGTGGATCGGATCTGGCCCCGGGGGATTTCCAAGCAGGAGGCGCGCATCGATCTCTGGATGCGGGAGATTGCGCCAGACGACGATTTGCGAAAATGGTTCGGCCATGATCCGGATCGCTGGCAGGAGTTCGGGAAGCGATACCGCCGGGAACTGAAAGGGAAGACCGACTTGCTGGATACCTTACATGGATTGGAGCGGGAAAAGGGAGTCGTCACCCTGCTCTTCGGAGCCAAGGACGAGCGCAGGAATAATGCCGTGGCGCTCTTCGGCGTCCTGAGGAAAAGCCGATAGGCCGGACATGAAAAGGCCCGGCCTCGCTATTCGAGGACCGGCCTTCCCAAAACGGAAACCGGCCCGTGCGGGCCCGAAAAGCAAGAAGCCCCCTCTTGCGAGGGGGCTTTCGCGAACTGGTCGGGCTGGCGGGATTCGAACCCACACGCATCTCGAATTCAGCTTGCAAAAGTAATGCTCTTCCTACCGAATTTTCTTTTCACTCGCCCAAGTAAATCGAATCTCAAAGTTCCAGAGGCGAGTTCATAGCGGTAGTCCCTGGAACGAACAGATGAAACTTCTGATTCCTTGAACCACCCGCCCTCCCCGGGACCAAAGCTGGCGATCAGCAATTCCTCCCGGAACCAAATGGCCTCGATGATCGGATGCGGACTTGGGAGGTCCAGGCTTATCGACATCCAACTGGACCCATAATCCTTCGAAACATACAGCCCGCCGTGGCCGGAGCCCGCGTAGATTTCCTTGCCGGACGCTGCCAGGGAATAGAACTCCTCCCTCGGCGGATCGCCCGAAGGAGCGGACCAATGGTCCCCGAGGTCCTCGCTGCGGAAGATGCCATGCCCGGTGGCCAGGATCAGCACATCAGCGCTGTAGACCATGTGATACACCGCGTAGGGAAAGGGAATCCGGGTGGGGATCCAACTGGCTCCCCGGTCCCGACTCACGAAGACCGAACCCGCCGAAGGCAGGCGCGTGCTTGATACTCCCGCCACGAGCACGCTGTCCCGGGTGGCGAGAATCCGCTGCACGGTCCGGACTCCGGCCGGAAGCCCTGAATCGGCGCGGGTCCACCGGAAGTCCTGGACGGATGCCTTGAAGAGGGTCGAACCGCCGTACACGCCGTTGCCGCCGGCGAAGAGCGTGTCCCCCAGCCGCGCGAAGGTATACAGGAAGGGCTGCTGGGGAAGCCCCACATTGACAACATTCCAGCTCTTCCCCTCATCGAAACTCACGCATACCCCGCCGCCTTCGAAGGATGCGGCCAGCAGCCCTTTTGAGGCATGGATGGAGGGAACAGAATTGAAAGAGCCGGAGAAGCAGGACGGGACCTTTGCCCAAGACCGGCCGTGGTCCGAACTGCGGTAGATTCCATCCGACCCCGTGCCGGCGAACAGGTCCCTCTCTGCTTTGGCGAAATCGAGGAATTGGATGCCTTCCGGCTGGACCTTCTTCCAGGACGCTGCGAAGGTCGAAGTTGGCCATACCCCCTGTTGGAAGAAGACCAGAATAAGCCCAAACACGCTTTTAGGCCACATCGAGAACGCTCCAGGAAAATCGGTTCGGGAAAAGCAAGAACGTCTGCCGGCATTCCGAGGAGCAGAAGGCATGGGACTCGCCTGCATGCTCGACCTCGAAGCGCACATCCCAGGGCATCAAAGCCATCTTGCACACTGGATCAATCCGGGTCCCCTCTTGGGATTGGAGGACATACTTGAGTCCCGATTGGGCTTTTGAAGACATCATTTTCTCCTGGGTGAGGCGGATATTCGACCTTGCTCCTCCTAAGACGCATTGGGCATCGGACCTTTACAGTTCCACGGGTTGTTATTTTTACCCAATGCATCCCACCTCCCCTCAAAGTAGCCACCCGGACCCGGGGTCCGTCGACCCCGCCGCCGTGAAGGTCTTCCTGGAGAACCAAAGCGCCTTCAAAGGGTTCCTGCGCAAGCACCTGTCCTCGGACGAGGCTGCGGAAGACCTCCTGCAGCAAAGCCTCCTCAAGGCCATCCGCGGCAGTGATACCATGATGGAGAAAGAGAATCCCAAGGCCTGGTTCTATAGCATCCTCCGGAACACCCTGACGGATTATTACCGTGCCCGCGCGGCGGATGGCCGGCGGCAGGAAGGATTCCTGAACGACCTGGTGACCTCGGGGCAGGACGCCCATGCCGCTCCGGACGAGGCCCTGATGGGAGAGGTGTGCGCGTGCTTCAACCGCCTCCTCCCCACCCTGAAGCCGGAATACGCCGATCTCATCCGGCGCATCGACCTGGGCGGGGAGGAACCGGCCACCGTGGCGGAGGCTGCCGGCATCACCTACAACAATCTCATGGTGCGCCTTCACCGGGCCCGGCAGTCCCTGCGGAAGAGCCTGGAACATTCCTGCGGCGCTTGCACCAAGCATGGGTGCCTGGATTGCACGTGTGGCCAGGCCTCCGGCCATCGGGCGCACTGAGGCGAGGCCGCTTCAGTTCAAGTATGGGATCGGAGGCTTAGCGCCTCGCTGGTTCTGGGGAGACAACCGCTCCCCGCGCCTTCGGAGACGGGCCACCCGCGCCGGGCTTACACTCGTTCCACGCGCAGGGTGCGCAGCCGCAGGCTGTTCGACACCACGCTCACCGAGCTCAAGGCCATGGCGGCGCTGGCGAGGACCGGACTGAGGAGAATCCCGAAGGACGGGAACAGGACGCCGGCCGCCAAGGGGATGCCCACGCTGTTGAAGGCGAAGGCCCAGAACAGGTTCTGGCGAATCACGGTGAGGGTCTTCCGGGACAGGGATATCAGGGGCACGATCCCGGAAAGGTCTCCGCGCATGAGGGTTGCATCGCCCGCCTCCATCGCGATGTCGGTGCCGCTCCCCATGGCAATGCCGATTTCCGCCTTCGCGAGGGCCGGCGCATCGTTGATTCCGTCCCCGACCATGGCGACCTTGGCGCCGAGGGATTGGAGCCGGGCGATTTCCTCGACCTTTCCCTCCGGGGCGACCTCCGCTACCACCTCCTCGATTCCGACCTGTCGGGCCACGGCCTCCGCCGTGGATTGCTGATCCCCGGAAAGGAGGACAACGCGCAAGCCCATACGATTCAGCTTCTCGATGGCGGCCTTGGAGCCAGGGCGGATGGGATCGGCGATGGCAAGGAGCCCGGCGAGACGGCCATCCACCGCGACATAGACCAGGGACGCAGCCTGCTCCGCGAAGCGCCGGGCATCCTTCGCGACCGGTTCGATGTCGATGGCGAACTCCGCCATCATCCGGCGGTTGCCGAGGACTACGGCCTTCCCCCCCACGACGGCCATGGCGCCCATACCGGGCAGGGCCTGGAAGGATTCCGTACCCTGGACGGTGAGGCCCAGCTCCTTGGCCCTTGCCAGGATGGCCGATGCCAAAGGGTGTTCCGAGTGCGCCTCCACGGCGGCCGATACGCGCACGAGCCCGGGTTCGGTCCATGCGTCCTGGGTGAGGAGGCTGACCACAACGGGCCGGCCCTCGGTCACCGTGCCGGTCTTGTCCAGGACCAAGGTATCCACCTCGGAGGCGCGCTGGAGGGCCTCGCCACCCTTGATGAGGATCCCCATGGAAGCCCCGCGGCCCGAGGCGACGAGGATGGCGGTCGGGACCGCCAATCCCATGGCGCAAGGGCAGGCGATGATGAGGACGGCTACGGCCGCGGCGAAGGCCTGGACCAAGGCACCCGGCCCGGCGAAAAGCAGCCACCCGAAGAAAGTCAGGATGGAAAGCACGACGACGATGGGCACGAAGATTCCGCTGATCCGGTCCGCCAGACGCTGGATCGGTGCCCGCGATCCTTGCGCCTCCCGCATGAGGGAGATGATGCGGGACAGCACGCTCCGGTCGCCCAGATCCGTGGCTTGGTATCGAAGGGCGCCATGACGATTGATGCTGCCGCCGATGACCTTGTCCCCGGGTCCTTTGGAGACCGGCATGGACTCGCCGGTGAGCATGCTCTCATCGAGGCCGCTGCGGCCTTCCAGGATCACGCCGTCCACCGGAAGCTTCTCGCCCGGTCGGACCTGGACCACGTCGCCGGCCAGGACCTCGCTGATGGGAATCTCCACCGTGACATGATGCCGGACCACCCGGGCAATCTTGGGCTGCAGGCCGGCCAGGGCGCGCAGGGCAGCCGCGGTCCGACGCCTCGCCCTGGCTTCCAGGGTGTTTCCGAACAGGATGAGGGCGATGATGAAGAGGACCGCTTCGTAATAGACATCCGGGGCTACGCCGCGGCTCAGGAAGAATCCAGGGGCCAGGGTAGCCGCTAGGGAATAGACGAAGGCCGCGCCGGTCCCGAGCACGGCGCCGTGCTGGCCGACA
>CBILQL010000391.1:0-5386 GCA_966238865.1 uncultured bacterium | reverse complement strand
GGGATGTGGGCGGGTGGATCTGTCGTGTGTTAGAGCAATTTGAGTTGGGACGCATCCCGGGTTTCGGCAGCGTTTGACGGGGCCTTTGCGGGAGGGGATGCTTCCCGGGGCGCGGCCTCGGCCGTCGCCGCGGCGGCGCCGGCATCCGCCTCCCATTCCAGCTCGTAGCCGGCGTACTTGCGCATGTTGATGACGCCGGTGTCGAAGATCAGGTATTGCCCCTTCACGCCCAGCAGTTCGCCCTTCACCTCCGGCTCCTTGTCCAGGTTGAACGACGCCACCTTGGCGGGATAACGGCGCACGGGATAGACCAGGCGAATCTCCTCCTCGTACAGCTTCTCGCCCGGGAGATCGGCGGCCCAGGACGCGAAGAGGGCGTCGCGGCGGGCCTTGAGGTCGATGCGATCGGCGTCGCCCTTGAGCAGGGCCCTCCAGTTGGTCTTGTCCGGGACGACCTTGGCCAGGGCGCTTTCCACCAGGCCGGAATCCAGCCGGGTCTTGACCCGGACGATGGGCAGGGCCTGGACGGCGCCTTGATCCATCCAGCGGGTCTTCATCTGGTGCGCGCGCGTGATGCCCACCTTGAGGCCGGAGGAGTTGGCCAGGTATACGGTGTGCTCGATGAAGCAATGGGCCTCGCCCCAGGCCGGCTCCCGGCAGGTGCCGAGATGGAAGTGGCAGGTCTCGGGGCGCACGATGCACATGTCGCACTGGGCCAGGTTCTGCATGCAGGCGAAGCAATACCCCTGGGAGAAGCTCTTCGGGGTGGACTTGCCGCAATGCACGCAGAAGATGCGGCCGGTGTGCCGGAAGCGGACCGGGGATCCCAGCAGGGGATTGACGGGCAGGCGCCCCTCCCCGATGGGGAGATGGTAACTCACGGGTTCCGTGGGTTCGGCGATCATTTTCCGGATGGTTCCTCGCAGCATGGGCTCCCGCTTCTCCTGTACGCGTTTTCGAATCCATAGGAAATTTAGAATCTGGCGCGCGCTTGACCGGGATTTGACGCCGGCGCGCGGGTTCCGGGACCCCCGTGGACGGGTTTCGTGGTACCCTACTGAGGATGCGCTTCCGCACGCCTCTTCCAGGGACACAGCACGGCGCAGGGACCGCGGCGCGACGGGCGTGCCGTTCCGCCGCTCTCCCGGCCTTCGCGGCGCTGCTGGTCCTGTGCGCGGCGGCCGCCGTTCCGGCCCAGGAATGCCTCCTCCGGGCCCCCGCCGCGGTGGCTGTCGGGGACACGGCGCGCTTCTCCGTGGAATGCGCCCCCGGCCAGCCTCGGAGCTTCGCCTGGGAAATCGTCGCCGCCGACACGGCGGAGTCGCACAAGTCCGCCTACGGGCCTTCGCCGGCCTTCTCGCGGGTCTTCCGCTCCGCAGGACAGTACCTCGTCTTCGCGCGCGTCCGCTACGAGGACGGGTTCGTGGAATCCTTCGACCGGGTAGTGACCGTGCTCGTCCGTCCGACGCCGCGCCCACCGGCGCGCTCGTCGAACATCGTCTTCGACGCCGCCGCGCAGCGGCTGTGGGTCGTCAACGCCGACAACGCCAGCGTGACCCGGGTGGACGGCCCCGGATGGGACAATCCGCGGGAGATCCCGGTGGGACGCGAGCCCCGGACCCTGGCCCAGTCCCCCGACGGCTCGATCTGGGTGACCTTGCAGGGCGAGGCGGCCCTGGCCGTCCTCGATCCCGCCACGGGCGCCCTTCGCCGCCGCATCGCCCTGCCGTACGCTTCGCGGCCCTTCGCCGTCGCCTTCTCGCCGACGGGGGATCGCGCCTACGTGACCCTGGAGGGGACCGGACGCCTCCTGGCCCTGGATCCCGCGACCGGCGCGGAGCAGGCCCAGGTGGACGTGGGGCCCGGGCCCCGGCCGCTGGCGGTGAGCCATGACGGGAAGCGCGTATTCGCGGGCCGCTTCATCTCCCCCGCGGACCGGGGCGAGATCGTGGAGGTGGACGGGGCCGCCCTCCGGAAGGTCCGCGTCCTCGGCCTGGCGGCGGAAACCGATCCCGCCCTCGACGACGGCACCCGGGGGCGGGGAGTGCCCAATTACCTGCGCGCCCTGGCCATCTCTCCGGACGGGACTCGTCTTTTCGCGGCGGCCAAGAAGGACAACGTGTTCCGGGGCCTCGCGCGGGACGGCAAGGCCCTGACCTTCGAGACCAGCGTGCGCGCGCTGCTGGCCGTCGTGGACCTGGAGAAGAACGCCGAGATCGCCGGAAAACGGCTGGACATCGACAACCGCAGCCTGCCGTCGGCCCTGGCGTTCACGGGGCGGGGCGACCTGCTGTTCCTCGCCACCGAGGGGACCGATCACGTGGGCGTGTACGAAGGCGGCGGCCTGGGGAACCTCCAGTCCATCGTCCGGGACGCCACGCAGCCGGTGACTTCCGGCGGTCCCGCGCCGCTGGACCTCGCGCCCGACGGCCTGGCCGTCGATGCCGGCGACAGCCTGCTCTTCGTCCATAACTTCCTCTCCCGGGAGGTTGCCGTCTACGAGATCGGCGCCGTGGCGTCCGGACGGCCGTCGCTCGTGAAGCGCATCCCCACGGTGGCCCGCGACAGCCTTTCCGAAACGGTGTTGCTGGGCAAGCGGCTCTTCTACGACGCCGGGACCCCGCGCATGACCACGGACGGCTACATCAGCTGCGCGGTCTGCCACCTGGAAGGGGGCAGCGACGGGCGGGTATGGGACTTCACGGATCGGGGCGAGGGCCTGCGCCGCACCACCAGCCTGCTGGGACGGGCCGGCACCGGGCACGGCCCCCTGCATTGGAGCGCCAACTTCGACGAGGTCCAGGATTTCGAGCACGACATCCGCGGCCCGTTCAAGGGCGAGGGGCTCATGGCCACGGCGGATTTCCTGCACGGGACGAGGAGCACGCCCCTCGGGGATCGGAAGGCCGGCGTCAGCCCCGACCTGGACGCCCTGGCCGCCTATCTCGCCTCCCTGGCCGCCGTGAACGCCAGCCCCCATCGCAATCCCGACGGATCCATGACGGCTGCGGCCCTGCGGGGCAAGATCCTTTTCGAGCGCGAGGACTTGGGCTGCGCCAAGTGCCATGCCGCCCCGGCCTACACGGATTCGCGCCTGCCGGGACCCCTGGAGAAGCCCGCGCCGGGGCCCGTCGCCGTGCACGGCAAGTCCCGCAGCTTCGTCACCGCCGAAGGCTTCCTGCTCCACGACGTGGGCACGCTGAAGGCGGCTTCGGGCAAGCGCCTGGGCGACAGCCTGCCCGGCCTCGACACGCCCACCCTCAAGGGGATCTGGGAGACGCCGCCGTACCTGCACGACGGTTCGGCGGCCACCGTCCTGGACGTGCTCACCGCCGCCAATCCCGAGGATCGGCACGGCAAGACGTCCCATCTGTCCGCCGCGGAGCTTGCCGACCTGGAGGCCTTCCTGCTGCAGCTCGACGAGACGCCCCCGGATCACCGCGTCGCGGTGCGGAAGGGGGCGGGGAAGAAGACAGCCGGCCGGCGGGCCCATGCGCTGCGTCCCGGCGGCAGCCTGGCTGGGACCGGCCCCGCGGGGAAGCCGGGCGAGGGCGGAAGCTTGCGGGACATGAACGGCCGCCGTCCGGGCGGCTCCGGAAAGGGGACGCGGGCCGCCGCGGCCGGCCTCTTCGTCGTGGACGGGGAGCCCGAAGGCGCCGGCGGGAAATAGGGACGGATGCGGACGACATCGGAGCGGATGCGGGCGACAGGCATGGATTGGGGGATGTGATGGAAAGGAAACACGAATTCCCGGGAGCGGGGACCGCCGGCCGGGCCGGGATCCCGGCGCTGCTGCTGGGCCTGCTGGCCGGCGCCGAGGCCCCGGCCCAGGGGCTCATGGGGCCGGGCGTGCCGAAGGTGACCTTCACGCAATCGGATCTCTTCAAGTCCCTGCACGTCTTCCATCCCGTGTCCACAGCCGATCCGAACAACAAGAAGGGCATGAACCACGTGGCCATGCACAAGGGATACCTCTTCGTCATCTACGGCGAGGACTCCGGCGTGCCGGGCGGCGGCATCTCGTTCTACGACATCTCCAACCCCCGGGGCGCGAAGCTGGTGCACGCCCAGGACGAGAGCGATCTGCGGGAATCCCACGGATTCGGGTTCCACAGCCGGAACGGCAAGGACTACGCCGCCCTGCAATCGGGCCGGGGGGTGCAGTTCTGGGACTTCACCGACGTGCGCGTCCCGAAGAAGCTGGTGGACCATCGCATCCAGGGGGTGGAGTTCAGCGATTACGACCATGGGAACTGGTGGACGATGTGGCAGGCCCCGTACGTGTTCGTCTCCCGCGGCCTGGACGGCTTCAGCGTGCTGGACGCCCGCAACCCGGCCGCGCCCTCCCAGCTCCAGATCACCGTGGACGGCGGGAAGCAGGCCGCCTTCCCCATCTCCAAGATGGGCAACTTCCCCATCGGGCCGAACTTCGCCATCGGCAACCTCCTGGTCGTCACCAACCGGGGGACCGGCGTCAACTCCGGCGTCTCCGTCCTCGACATCGGCGATCCCGCGGCGCCCAAGCTGCTGGGGACGAGCAAGGAGGTCTCCGGCTACAGCAGCTTCGTGAACGGGAACAAGGTCTTCTGGGCGGGCACCGACAAGCACAACGGCCGGGCCGTGATCCAGGACATCTCCGATCCCGCCAACATCCGCATCCTCGGGACCTCGCCGCAGGCCGGGGCGCGCGGGGAATACCTGAACATCCAGGACGAGTTCATCCACATGGGGGTCGAGGACAAGTACGCCAAGATCGACTTCTCCAATCCCGCGGCCATGAGGATCGTCAACAACGCCTACGCCCTGCCCGCCGCGGCCCAGGAGGGCTTCGCCAATCCCATCGGGAACCTCGTCGTGATCACCGACGACCACAGCGAGGGCAGCGCCATCGTCGCCCACCAGGCGGAGCCGGACACGCGGCCCCCGGTCCCCAACATGGCCAGCCCCAAGGACATGGCCGTGCGTCAGCCGCTCACCTCGCGCATCGGCTTCACCTTCACCGACCAGATCGACGTCCAGAGCCTCAATTCCTCCACCTTCGTGGTGCGGCCCGTGGGGGGCCAGCCGCTTACCGGGTATTACAGCTCCCAGATCAACATCGTGAACTTCGGGCCGGACAGCCTACTCAAACCCAACACCACCTACGAAGTGACCCTGGTCAAGGGCGGCATCAAGGACTACGCAGGGAACGGCCTGTCCCAGGACTACGTCTACCGCTTCTCCACCGGGACGAGCATCGCCGCCCCCACTTCCGTGGGCGGCGCTCGGGAGGGCGCTGACGGGTACCGCCTGGAGGCCTACGCGGAAGGGCGCAACGTCCGCCTCCGCATCGCCGGGGCCGCGGCCCCGGCCGGCGCGCGCCTCGTCCTGGCCGACCTGCGCGGCC
>CBILQL010000390.1:0-5409 GCA_966238865.1 uncultured bacterium | reverse complement strand
TGAGGATTGGCGTCTGCGACTTCCCGCCCGGCAGCGTTGGGGCCCCGATGCTCGAAACAAAGCTCGGACTCGTTGGTTATGGGAGAATTCTCCACTTCCAGCTCCTTTTGCGGGCTGTCCAGGCCTGGACAGGGATTCTAGAAATCCCGGCGGGGGTCGGATACCTGTAATGAAAATGTATGAAACATGAAAATCGCCTGTGATTACTTTATCCCCTGCCGGCTATTAATCCGTTCGCGTCTGCTGCCGCGGACCGGATGAACGCCAAGGCGCCGATCGTTCAATCCGGAACAGGTCCCGGACGGAGAGCCCATTAGGAGCTTGCTGCCATGATTTTGCCAAAATCCATTGAGAACTCCATTCGCAAGACCATCCAGGGGATCAGGGAGTGGCGGACGGCCAAGTCCGGAAGGGCCGTTCTGCGCACGGGTGCCGGGGCATCGCCGGATATCCGGGAAGGCAAGGACCTGGCAGGCCTGTACCATGAAATCAGGAACTGCACCTCGACGCTCAAGGGCAACGCGGTGCTTCTGAAGCAGACCCTGCAAACCGATGCGGAGCGGGCGCCCGTCGAGCGCATCGAGCGCATCGCCGCGAGCATCGAGCGCATCGCCAGGGAGGTGATGTACCTGGCCGACCCGGACTTGATCGAACCCAGCCAGGTCGTCCGCATCGACACTTTGATCCAGGAGTGCATTTCCGACTATTTTCCCGCCGCTCCTGACGCCTTCACCTTGGCATGTTCCGACGAAATACCGCTGTTGGAGGGCGATGCCGGCAAGCTGCGGCAGGCCTTCGTGAACCTGTTCAAGAATTCCCTGGAGGCCGACGCCTCCCGCATTCTCGTCCGCGTCACCCGCAAGGCGGAAAGCCTGAGCATCGAGGTGGAGGACGACGGAATCGGCTGCGACCCCGGAGACCTGAATAAAATCTTCCTGCCGCTGCACTCCTCCAAGAAGGAGACAGGTGGCTTGGGCCTGGGGCTCGCCTTGGTCAAGGCCATCATCGAAGCCCATGGCGGAAGCATCTGGGCCGGGCTCCGGAAACCTGATGTCGCCCCGGTGAAAGGCCTGGTCATGCATCTCACCCTGCCGCTGCCCTCCCGGCCGCCAGGGGTTCCGGCATTTTTCGAGGCGCAGGCCCCGGCGATGCGCAGGTAAAAAACTGTAAAATCGGCAGGGTCAGGGATCGATAAGCCCAGTCCTGCCGTTTAGATTAAATTACTGGCTGCCCTCCGGTCATCCCGTGGCCGGGATATTGGAACGCATGCCGGTCATCAAGCTCGAACCCGACTCCGAAGAGACCCTGAACCGCCACGATTTCTGGCGGGGATGCTATGCCACCATGCTGTCGGAGCTCAGCATCGAGCACATCAAGGAATTCTTCCGCGACCTTCCCATGGTCATGGGGGGACGCCTCATCGAAGGCGTGGAATTCTACAACCTGCTCTGGAACGAGAAGGGCCGCATCCCGATGGATTGGAATTACGGCTCCATCCATCCGTTGGAGCGCTTCCTCATCGACAAGGGCTACGATGCACTGGGGTTCTTCAGGAAGATGCTGCACCGGAACAACCGGGCCACCTACATGCCGGGGAAGGTCCTGCTTTCCTGGTTCTATCCCGTGATGGACAAGTTCTTCGACAGGTACGACCCGCGGGAGCTGGTCCTCCAGATGATCACCGTGTACACGGAGAAATACGTGGAGGGGACCGTCCATAGGCGGCTCAAGAAGGAGGTGGACGGGGAGTGGATGCGCTCCTACATGCTCTTCATCGGCCACAAGTCCTTCAGGAAGTTCTACGTCTTCAACTTCGATTTCATCGTCGGGGAGCAGATCCGCTCGTTCCCGAAGATGCTCGACCTCCCGGAATTCGAGGAGCTGTCCTACCTGAACGATTGCCAGCGCATCGAGGACGTCCTCTGGGAGGAGGAATTCCGGAGGGACGCGGAGGGCCTGTACTGGAACGGTCGGCGCATCGCCGTTCCCGACGACTACCACGCGTTCATGGAACGGGGCGGCTTCGACATCGGCGCGTTCAACATGCCCCGCCGGCAGGTGCTGGTGGCCACCGAGGACATCCATTGCGCCCGGCGCGGGCGGCAGGTGATCTACCGGGGATGCGCCTACGAAAGTCCGGCCTACCTGACCGTCATAAAGCACCGCAAGAACACGAAGGAGGAGCGCAAGATCCTGCAGCAAATGCTCCAGGACACCATGGTCGAGGACGACCTTTTCAGCCCGGAGGTGATCCGCAAGCACGAAGAGCTCATCCGCAGCCTGGAGAAGAAGCTGGCCTTCTCCTACACCCCCGGGGACGAAAGCATCTCCGTGAACGGCGCCCACCTGACCAAGGGCGTCCCGGCCAAGATTCTCCGCAACATCCTGCACGCCTACGTCAAGGAGGGGAAGAACGACTTCGAGTACCGGGAGTTCAAAAGGGACTTCGAAATCAGCCTGGGGCAGAAGAATTCCAATTTCGAAGTCCGCTTTTACCGCCTGGTCGGGAAGCTCGGGGAGCGCTGCCCGGAGCTGCGCATCGAGAAGGCCGACCGGGGGCGCTTCACGTTGGCGGCGGACTGCAAGGTGCTGCTGGAAGAGGCCTGATCCCCGGGACGAAGAGCCGGGCATCTGCAGGCAAGTCGTACCATGGTGTTCCCGAGGTCACGCCGCAGACTGCCGATGACGGCTTCCCTCGACCAGATTCCCGCCTCCGCCTGGAGTTCACTCCTCCGTGAAGACTACTTCACCGTCGAGGTCCATGCGGAAGGTTCCGCGGCCCGTCTTGACGAAGTTCACCACGCCGGTCTTTTCCCGCAGTTTTTCGGAAAGCCTGTAGAACCTCACTTCGAAATTCGCGTTCTTCTGGCCGAGGGAGATTTCCTCTTCGCGCTTGAATTCCCGGTAGGAGAACTGCGCGCGGCCCTCCGCGCGGTGGGTGGACAGGATTTGCCGCAACACTTTCGCGGAAATGCCCTTCACGAGGTGTTCCCCGTTGAGGGAGATGCTTTCGTCCTTCCCATGATATACGAATGCGGCCCGGGTTTCGAGGGACGCGAGCAAGGTGCGGTGCTTTTCCGCCAGTTCGTCCTTCTCCTCCCTGTCTTCCCTTACCAGGTCGGAGACGAGGTGATCCAGGGACCCTTTCGCGGCGCCGACTCCCTTGCGATGGAGCAGGGTGTGGATGAATAGGGGGCCCCCGTAGGCGCAGCCTGCGTGCAGCACCACGCGATTCCGCCTCGGGCACCGGTAATCCCTTTCCATGACCACCACGGGAAGGTCGGGCTGGCGGTATCGCTCCAGGTCCAATCCCATCCGCTTGCAGAATTCCAGGAAGCCGGTTTCCCGGCCCACCGGCATGCCCTGGATGCGCAGGATTCCCCCCTGGCGCACCGGCGCATGCTCCGGAATCCAGACGATGCGCTCCGGCGGCCGGGTATCGGCTATCATCCCATAGCTTTCGAGCGGCGGCAGGCCCAGGATGGTCGGTGCGCCCAGCAGCTGCGGGCCTCCGATGAGATCGAAGTCCCAATCCAGGATTTCCGTGAAGGATGGGTCGAAGAGGAATATCATGGTGGATTCGACCAAGCCGTCCTTCTCAATCCGGCGGATGCGGCGGTGGAACAGGTTGGGGATGAATCACTCGTTGAAAAGCGTGATGAGGCGGATCCTGGCGTCGCGCGTATCCACGGAGCTGAACAGGGATTCCATCTTCGGATAGAGCCAGGTGAGCAGCACCTTGGCCAGGAGCTCCTTGAGGCGAAAGGTCTTGTCCCCGATGACCAGCGGAATGCGGGAGAAGAAGTCCTTCACCACCTCGGGCGCGAATCCTGCCTGCATGGCGCGATAGAAAGCGCGCTTGAAATCATGGCGCATGAGCAGGCGGCAGCTGTTCCCGAGACGCGGATCCGCATACGACCGTTTGGCTGCGCTCATTTGTTCGGAATCGGCAAGGCGATCTCCGAAAACTTGACGACTCCCGTGACCCTCAGGGAGAACGTGCCGCGGCCGGTCTTCTCCAGGCGCACGCAGGTGCCCTGCTCGGCCAGCTTCTCCATGAGGCGATACAGCCGCACTTCGAAGTTGGAATTCTTCTGCCCAAGCGAGATGTCGGCGTCGCGCTTGAAATCGCGGTATTCGAAATCTGTCCTGCCGTCCTGGAGATGCGCCAGGAGCAGGGAACGCATGATCTTGGCCGGGATCCCCTTCACGAAGTGCCGGCCGTTCAGGGAAAGGCTTTCGTCGTCCGCATGGAAGACGAACAGGGCGCTCTCCTCCAGGGTTTCCAGGAGGGCGCGGTGCTTGTCCGCCAGGGCGTCCGACTCGTCCTCCTGCTCTTCCCGGTCGAAGTCGGAGATGAGTGTGCCCAGGATGTCGTCCTTCCGGGCATTGAGTTTCCGGTGTTCCGTCCGGCTGATGAAGAACGGCGCTCCATAGGCGCATCCCTGGTGCAGGACGATCCGCTTCCGGAAAGGGCAGTAGTAGTCCCTTTCCGCCACCCAGACCTCGACATCAGGAGGATTGAACTGGGAAAGATCCAGTTCCAGGGAGCGGCAGAAGGATGCAAATGAGTCGATCCTGCCCCAGGACCCGTCGTCGATGCGGAACGACTCGCCGTTCTGTTCGGGGAATCCACCCCCACAGCGGGCGATCCGGTCCGGCGGCCGGGTATCGGCCAGCATCCCGAAATGTTCGAAGGGTGGCATCCCCAGCTTTGCAGGTGCCTCGACAACCTGGGGGCCGGCGATGAACTCGTAGTCCCAATTCAGGAAATACCTGTGCTGCTTGTCATCGATGAAAACCAGGAGGTTCTCGATCCACCCGTCGATTTCCCTGCGGCGGACCCTCCTATGGATGCGCCCGGGGAGCCAATTCTCGGTGACAAGGGAGATGAGCCCGAAGCAGATGTCCCGGGTGTCGAGACGGTTGATCAGGGCTTCGACCTTGGGATAGAACCACGACAGGACGACTTTTCCGGGGATCGGCGCGCTTCCACCGCTCACCCGCAGGATTTTTCCCATCATGTCCTTGGGGGTTCTGCCGTTGGAGAGCAGGAATTCCTCGAGGTGATTGTCCGTCTGGACTTCCCAGGAGATGGGCACCATGGCCTTCTTCTTCCAGAGAAGCTCATACAGGGATTTCCCCCGGACCTCCTGCCCGTCGATCGTCAGCGGAACCTTTTCGAAATATTCCCGGACAATGTGCGGGGAGAATTCGGAGAGGAGAGCCCGATAGACGGCGCACTTGTAATCATGCCGCACGAGACATTCTGTACTGGGGCCATGCCGCAACGCAGGCCTCGTTTCCGGGGAGGGAAAGGGCATAGCTTCGAATCAAAAATGTATGAAAGTAAGTTTTTTACGTGTGTGATTAGCCCATTATTCCGGGTTTTTGCCAATGGTTACTATT
>CBILQL010000389.1:0-5435 GCA_966238865.1 uncultured bacterium | reverse complement strand
CCCCGCCCCGACGGCCCCGCGGTCCGACCTGCCTCGCTGCCAACCCGCCCCGCGGCCAGACCCTGCCCGCGGGCCAACCCGCCCGGCGCCCGAGGGGCAGCCCGCCCAGCGTGCCTGGTAGGACCGTCCGGCCGCGAAACCCTGGACAGAATCCCGGCCCAGCTAATATATTGAATGTATGTTCATTCAAAAAAAGTTCTTCCCCGGAGGACGGACTGGCGCCGCGCACCGTTGAGCAGAACCAGGCCCTGCGGGACGCCTCCCGGGAGCGCCTGCTGGCGGCGGCCATGCGCCTGTTCAGCCGGCACGGCTATTCCGCCACCTCGGTCCGCAGCATCGCCGGCGAGGCCGGCGTGGCCCAGGGCCTCCTGTACAGCCATTTCCGCGGCAAGGAGGAGCTGCTCAAGGCCCTGTTCCGCCGCAGCATGGACGACGTGCGGGAGTCCTTCGTCGCCGTCGGGGAGCCCGGCGGCGACCCGCGTTCCCGGTTGGAACGCCTGGTGTCCGCCTCCCTGGCCATCCTGCGGCGCAACCTGGAGTTCTGGCGCCTCGCCTACGGCGTGCGCATGCAGGAGGAGGTGGTCGCGGCCCTGGGTCCCTACCTCAAGGCCTGGACCGGCGAGATCCTGGCGGCGCTGGAAGCCATCTTCCGCCCCTCCCATCCCGCCGACGCCGCCGTGCAGGCCGCGCTGTTCTTCGCCGCCTTCGACGGCCTCTGCCAGCACTTCGTCCTCGATCCCGGGCAGTATCCCCTGGAGGCCGTGTCCCGCAGCCTCCTGGAACGGTTCGCGCCGGCGGGCCGGCCCCGCCCGCGTCCCGCGCAGCCTCCGGCCCCGCGTCCCCCACAGGCTCCCGTCCCTTCCCCTCCGCCCCTTCCACGAAAAGGAGACACCCATGGAAAACGCCGTCGCCGCTGAGGCCGCCGGTGCCGCCGCGCCTGCGCAACATCCCGGTTACCCCTTCGAATCCCGCTTCCTCGACCTCGCCGCCGGGCGCATGCATTACGTCGACGAAGGCCCGGAGCGGCCCGCCCCCGGGGCCGGGACCCTGCTCTTCGTCCACGGGACGCCGACCTGGTCCTACGAGTGGCGCCACCTCCTGCGCGCCTTCTCCAAAACCCACCGCTGCGTGGCCCCCGATCACCTGGGCTTCGGCCTGTCCGGACGGCCCCGGGACTTCCCCTACACCCCCGAGGCCCATGCCCGCAATCTCCGGGACTTCGTCCGCGCCCTGGATCTCCGCGACGTCACCCTGGTGGTGCACGATTTCGGCGGACCCATCGGCCTGCCCCTCTGCTTCGAGGAGCCGGATCGCATCCGCCGGGTGGTCGCGGTGAACACCTGGATGTGGAGCTTCGAGGGCGACGCGGAGATGGAGAAGAAGGCCCGCGTCGCGTCGGGCGCCCTGGGGCGCTTCCTGTACCGCTCCGGCAATTTCTCCCTGCGGGTGCTGGCGCCCTACGCCTACGGGGACCGGCGCAAGCTCACCCCCGCCATCCACCGGCAATACCTGGACCGCTTCCCGGACGCCTGGTCGCGCGAGGCCGTGCTCTGGGCGCTGGCCCGCGCCCTGCTCGGCTCCTCGGATTTCTACCGGGGCCTGTGGGAGCAGCGCGATCGCCTGCGCCGCCTGCCCGTGCTCCTCGTCTGGGGCCTGAAGGACAGGGCCTTCGAGCCGCGCCTGCTCGCGCGCTGGCGGGAGGCCCTGCCGGAGGCCCGGGTCGCGGAATTGCCGGATTCGGGGCATTGGCCCCATGAGGAGGAGCCGGAAACCGTGATCCGGGCGCTGCGCGACTTCCTGGCCGCGTGACCTTCCCGGGCAAAAGGGGATATATTTGGAGGGCACCAGCCGGGGCCTCCATGGAACGCAAGACCGGATCGGTCCGGAAGACCGGGACCACCCGGAAAACCGCCGCGGTGAAGAAGACGGACAAGATCGAGCGTCCCGGGAAGGGGACGCCCGGGGCCTTGCCCCTGGTTTTCGCCACCGCCCTGCTGGGACTGTGGAGCCAAATCATCGGCTTCTTCTCGCTGTACTACGGCTTCCGCGGCAACCGCCCCCTGCTCCTCTTCGCCTTCTCGGTGCTGGCGCCCCTGGCGGGCGCGCTGGTCTGGAACCGGCTGTGCAAGCGCAACCGCTGGCCCTTTACGTCGGGGGCGGCCGGCGGGGCGGGCAGCGAGCCCTACGGGGCCTTCGCCTTCCTCTGGGGCATGGTGACCCTGTTCCCGATCATCTTCAGCGTGAGCCTCCTGACCACGACCCGGCCCCTCAACAGCATCCTGGCCGTCCTGGAATGGTTCGCTTCGCGCGAGTTCGCCCTCGTCCTCTGCTACTCCGCCTTCGCCGGGCTGTCCGCCGTGATCTTCTACGGCTTCCGCCAGGGCCGCTCCCTGAACGCGCGCATGGGCGCCGTGGGCCGCATGCACGTGGAGACCCGCGATCTGATGATGGTGTGCCTCTGGGCCCTGGTGCTCTCGGCGCCGCCCACCCTGTCGGTATCCCTGTTCGCGCCGGGACTGTCGCCGCGCGCCGCCCTGTCCGGCAACCTCCTCGGCTACGTCGCGCCCATCTCCCTGGCCCTGCTGGCCAGCCTGCTCATGGTCTCCGGCTACTTCCACTTCTCCGACTACCGCCGGCAGGATCCCAAGGGCATGTTCAAGGGCTTCCTCGCGGAATTCGCCCTGCGCTGCTCCCTGTTCTGGGGCACCTGGCTCCTGCTGGACGGAAGGCACATGGCCATGCTCAGGGGAATGCTGGAGGGAGTGCTGCGGAAGGAATTCGATCCTATCCTCTGATGGCCCCGGATTCCAGGCTTCCTTCGAGGTACTCGCAGCGGATCAGGGTTCCGCCGCTTCCTCCCGGGCCCGATGCGCGAAGGATGCGAATCGCCTTGAAGCTGCCCCTGTCCTCGATGGCGTAGCCGCCCAGCGGCCTGCCGATCACGCCGGAGTCCCGGAACGCGATGATGCCGCGCAGATCGCCGCCGTCCACGCTCATGCCCCCCCGGCTGCAACCGCCTCCGTATGCCGGCACCTTGCCCGGATCCATTCCCGTCTCCCCCACCCTTCATTCCCGACTCCTCCATCCCTCATTCCCCCAGCGTCCGGGCGAGGGTGATGAGCTTGAGCGAAGACTCGAGGTTGCGGCTCGTCGCGCGCACCGCCAGCCTCTTCTCGACAAACAGGTTCGAGAACTGGGATTTCCCATAGCCCCCGCGCACCAGGATATACACAGCGTCACGGGAGATAGTGAAATCATCGACGCCGTTGCGGGCGCCTTCCAGGGCCTTGACCCCTTCCTTGCCCGGCGCCTCGGCCAGGTAGGTCAGATACACGCGCTCCCCGGCCGCCGGCTTGACGTAAGGGTTGGACTTGACGATGCGTTCCAGCTCCGCCAAGGTCTTTACGATTACGGTGACCTCCATGGCGAACCGCTTCCGGATGCCGTCCTCGAGGACTTTCCGCACGACGCCGGTCGTCTTGGACGAGGTGAACACCACGTTGCCGCTCTGGATGAAGGTTTTGGCATCCTTGAAGCCCAGCTTCACGAAGAGAGCCTTGAGGTCGGCCATGGGGATGATTTTCTGCCCGGCGACGTTGATGCCGCGCAGCAAGGCGATTTGGGTTTGCATTGCCGAAAGGTAGATTCCGGCCTTTTCCGACCCCACTTGACTTTTATAGCACTTACGCTATATTATAGCACAGGTGCTATATAATGCCGTTTAATTCTGACAGGATTCGCGAATTCAGGCGCCGTATCGACCTGACCCAGGCCGAGTTGGGGAAAATCCTGCAAGTGCCCCAATCCACCGTCGCGCGTTGGGAAACCGGCTTCTCGGTACCCAGCGCCGAGCATATCGGTCTGATGTGCGATTTCGGATACGTGGCGGGAATACGTCCCGACTTCTTCTTCCCGAACTACAGCGAATTGAAAATCCAGACCCATGAAAGGAGTCTCTATGGTGAAGAAAATCTCTAATAACAGCTTCGAGCCCGCGGGTGCGGGCGTGTCCGTGCTGGCCTTTTCGGCAGCCTGGTGCCCGCCGTGCAAGGCCATGGCGCCCATCTACGAGGACGCCGCCACGCGCTTCCCGGCCATCGACTTCATGAAGGCCGAGCAGGAGGCGGTGCCGGAACTGTTCGACAAGTATGGTGTGCAGTCGATCCCGACCTACCTGGTGCTGAAGGAAGGCAAGGAAGTCCACCGCCAGGTGGGCGCCCTGCCGGCCTCCCGGTTCCAGGCCATGCTGGAACGGTTCAGCTGAATGCGATAGCAGATGCGCGATAGGGGGGCCGGCGATGCCTTCGCCGGCCCTTCTCCGTTTCGCCGTGCCGGCTCCACGCCCCGGCACTCAGCCCGCGAGCACGGGTTCCATCCGCTGGAGCACCTTGGGCCACCCCGCGCCCATGCCTTCGAAGCCCTGCCGTCCGATGGGACTGTCGAGGTCGAATCCTTCATGGGTGAGATGCAGGCGCGTGCCCTCTCCTTCCGCGACAAGGCGCCACGTGATGACCGTACCGAGGTTGAAGCCGAACTTGTATTTCAGAAGTTTCTCCGGCTCCACCTCCAGAACTTCGCAGGGCTGCTTCCCCCATTGGCCCATGTCGAGGTGGAACTTGTGCCCCACCACGGCGCGGACGTCCCCGGGGGCCCACCAGAGGGCGTGCAGGGCCGGGTCCGTGAGGGCTTTCCACAACTTCGCCGGGGGCTTCGCATACCAATGATCCAATTTGATGACGCCGGGTTCGCTCATTCCTTCTCCTCCATGTTTTCGAGCACATCCTCGAGGGCCGCCAGCCGCTTCTCCCAATAGCGGGTGAAGGCCTCCAGCCAGGTACCGATCTCCGAAAGCGGCCGCGGATCCAGGTGATAATAGCGCTCCCGTCCCCGGGGCTCCTCGCGCACCAGTCTGGCCTTGCGCAGAACCTGCAAATGCTCCGACACCGCCGGCCGCCCGATGTCGAACCCCTTGGCCAGCTCCCCGGCCGGCCGCGCCCCGCGCCGCAACCGCATCAGGATCTCCCGCCGCACCGGATTCGCCAAAGCGGAAAACACCACGTCCTCCATCATCCCCTCCCAACCGGCCTGATTTGCCGTTGCCGCGCATCCTTCCAACAACCGCAAGCAAGCCAGCTCATCAAATATACGTCGGAACATTCCGACATGTCAACTTTTTCCGACACATTAAATCCGCCAAGGCCCCAGCACATTTTCCCAGAGGATTTCCCGGTCTTGGACTATCCCTGTCTTGGATTATCCTGTCTTGAATTTTCCCCAGTCTTGAATACCAGGGACATCCCACCCCTCGCGGGGAGGGGTGGGGGTGCGTGCGGGGGGCGTTGCGGAGCGACCGGAGCGAGGCCGTGGGTGGAAGCGCGAGCGTACGCCCGCAGAGGCTTACGGATGTTGGTGAACAGCGTGCGGAAGCGAGCGCA
>CBILQL010000388.1:0-5446 GCA_966238865.1 uncultured bacterium | reverse complement strand
GCGGCCACCGAAGCGGCGGCTGCGGCCACCGAAGCGGCGGCTGCGGTCGCCGAGGCGGCGGATGGGGCCGGCGACGGGTGGCCGAGAACCGGCGGTGCGAAGCCCGCGGGCGGGCGGGCCGACGGCCCCTTGTCCTTGAGGCGGACCCAGACCTTGAGGATCGGATCGGCCGCGGCGAGGCCGCTGCCGGCGGCCAGCCAGGCGGAGAGGGCGAGGGACAATCCGAACCGGGACATGCCATCAGTATAGCGCATCTATCGCCTCGTTTGCGTGCCAGGAATATACCTTCCTCGAACCGCCGGCCCCATTCCGGAAAGCTTCGCAAGGGGTTGGGACACCGGGACTTCGATGTAAACCCGGGCTTTGTAGACTATATTGGGAAAGGTCCGGGCCTCGAGGTTCCTCGAGGCTCCGGAGGATAGCGCCATGAAGACCTTGGAAGACATCCGGCCGCTGGCCGCCCGCGGGAACGTCATCCCCCTCCACAAGGAGTTCCTTCCGGATCTCGAGACCCCGATCACGGCCCTGCTCAAGCTGAAGGCCGGCTCCGGGGACAGGCGCGTGTTCCTGCTGGAAAGCGTGGAAGTGGGCGAGAAGCTGGCCCGATTCTCCTTCCTGGGCCGGGATCCCCCGTATACCTTCAGCGCCAAGGGCCGGGACATCCGCATCGGGGGAAAGGAGGAGCGCGCCTACCAGGCCGATCCCCTCGATGAGCTGCAGAAGTTCCTCGAGCGCTTCCGCGCCGTGGATGATCCGGATCTGCCCGGCTTCTCGGGCGGCGCGGTGGGCCTCGTTTGCTACGACGCGGTCCGCCTCGTCGAGGACATCCCCGCCTCCGGGCGGGACGATTTCCAGCTCCCGGACCTGCACTTCGGCTTCTACAACGCCTTCCTGGTCTTCGACCACATCAAGCACAAGCTGCGCATCGTCGCCAACGTGATGGTCGGCGAGCATCCCACCCTGGAGGCGGCCTATGCCGCCGCCGCGTCCGCGATCGCCGGGCTGGAGTCCGAACTGGCCAAGCCCCTGCCCCGCCCCGCTTCCGCGGCCCCTACAGCGGCGGCCGGGACGGCGCGCCCCCCGGTCCAGTGGGAGAGCAATTTCACCGCCGAGGGCTACCAGGCCGGCGTGCTCAAGTGCAAGGAATACATCCGGGCCGGGGACGCCTTCCAGATCGTGCTTTCCCAGCGCTTCACCGCACGCCCCGAGGCGGACGCGGTCGCCATCTACCGCGCCCTGCGCTCCATCAATCCCTCCCCGTACATGTACTACCTCGATTACGGGGGCTTCGAGGTGGTGGGCGCCTCGCCGGAGACCCTGGTCCGGGTGATGAACGGCATCGCCGAGACCAAGCCCATCGCCGGCACGCGCCGCCGCGGGCGCGACGACGCCGAGGACCTGGCCCTCGAGAAGGAGCTGCTCGCCGATCCCAAGGAGCGCGCCGAGCACCTGATGCTGGTGGACCTGGGCCGCAACGACGTGGGCAAGGTCTCCGAATTCGGCACCGTGAAGGTGACGCAGTTCATGGAAGTGGAGCGCTTCTCCAGCGTGATGCACATCGTCTCGGTGGTGAAAGGCCGCCTCCGCAAGGGGCTGCACCCCTTCCGGGCCCTCATGTCCTGCCTGCCGGCGGGAACCCTGTCCGGGGCCCCCAAGATCCGGGCCATGCAGATCATCGACGAGCTGGAGCCCCATCGCCGGGGGCTGTACGGCGGGGCCATCTGCTACATGGACTACCGCGGCAACCTCGACTCCTGCATCGCCATCCGCACCATGCTGCTCAAGGACGGCGTCGCCTACGTGCAGGCCGGGGCCGGCCTCGTCGCCGACTCCGATCCGGCGGCCGAGTACGAGGAGACGCGGCAGAAGGCGGCCGCCGTCATGAAGGCCGTGGACCTGGCCGAGGGCCTGTGAAGCGAGCGACCGGATGATCCTGATTATCGACAATTACGATTCCTTCACCTTCAACCTGATGCAGTACATCGGGGAGATCAACCCCGATCTCAAGGTGATCCGCAACGACGCCATGACCGCCGCCGAGGCGCTGGCGCTCAAGCCCAGCCACGTGGTGGTGAGCCCGGGGCCCTGCACGCCCGCCGAGGCAGGCATCTCCATCGACATCATCAGGGCCGTGCCCCCCTCCATCCCCCTGCTGGGCGTGTGCCTGGGGCACCAGAGCATCGGGGCCGCCTTCGGCGGGCGCGTGAGCCGGGCGCCGGCGCCCATGCACGGCAAGACCTCGATCATCGAGAACGACGGCCGGGGGCTGTTCCAGGGACTGCCCGGGAAATTCAC
The DNA here is from genome assembly GCA_966238865.1 of uncultured bacterium. Classification (GTDB taxonomy): domain Bacteria; phylum Fibrobacterota; class Fibrobacteria; order UBA11236; family UBA11236; genus CBILQL01. Next base: position 3,151 of record CBILQL010000388.1, on the reverse strand, counting down.
GGCCACCCGCTACCACAGCCTCATCGTGGAGCGCGAGGGCCTGCCGGAGGAGCTGGAAGTGTCCGCGAGCTGCGCGGACGCCGACAAGGGCTCCCTCATCATGGCCCTGCGCCACAAGCGCCGCCCCATCCACGGCCTGCAATTCCACCCCGAGTCCATCCTGACCGAGCACGGCAAGGCCATGGTCAGGAACTTCCTGGACATGAAAGGATCCTGACATGGCGGCCCCGATCCTCGGCAAGCTCATCAAGGGCGAGCACCTCTCCTTCGTCGAGATGCAGGGCGCGATGTCCGGCATCGTGGACGGCCTGTGGACCCCGGCCCAGATCGGCGGCTTCCTGGTGGCCCTGCGCATCAAGGGCGAGACGCCCCAGGAGATAGCGGCCGCGGTGACCATCCTGCGGGAGAAGGCCACCGCCGTGCCCACCTCGGCCAAGCCCCTGGTGGACACCTGCGGCACCGGCGGCGATCACAGCGGCACCTTCAACATCTCCACCGCCGCCGCCATCGTGGCCGCCGGCGGAGGCGCCGCCATCGCCAAGCACGGCAACCGCGCCATCACCAGCCAATGCGGCAGCGCCAACGTGCTGGAGGAGCTGGGGATCAACCTCGCGCTCACGCCCGAGCAGGTGGGCGAATGCGTGGACAAGTGCCGCATCGGGTTCATGCTGGCGCCCCGGCACCACGGATCCTTCAAGCACGTGTCCGGGCCGCGGCAGGAGCTGGGCCAGCGCACCATCTTCAACATGATGGGCCCGATGCTCAATCCCGCCCGCGCCAAGCGCCAGCTCATCGGCGTCTACGACGGCGCCCTGACCCGCGTGATGGCCGAGGTGCTCGCCGAGCTGCGCTCCGAGCACGTGATGGTGGTGGCCGGCACCGACGGCCTGGACGAGCTGACCCTGACCGCCCCCAGCAAGGTGGCCGAGCTCAAGGACGGGACCGTCCGCGAATACGTCCTCAACCCGGAGGAGTTCGGCCTCTCCCTGTGCGCGCCCTCGGACCTCAAGGGCGGCGACGCCGCCGCCAACGCCGCCATCCTCCGGAGCATCCTCGACGGGAAGAAGGGCCCCCAGCGGGAAATCGTGCTGCTCAACGCCGGCGCGGCCGTGTACGTCGCCGGCCTGGCGCACTCGCACAAGGACGGCGTGGCCCTGGCCCGCACGTCCATCGACTCCGGCGCCGCGAAGGAGACCCTGGCGAAGTGGGCGGCCTTCACCAAATCCCTGGCCCCCGCGGCCTGAGGCCGGATGCCATGAACCGGCCTTCCGAGAACATCCTGGACCGGATAGTCCGCTCCAAGCTCGCGCGCGTCTCCGACCGCAAGCGCATCGCGCCGCCCGCCGAGGTGGAAGCCCGCGCCCGCGCCCTGCCGCCCCCGAAGCGGGACTTCCTCGCCGCGCTGTCGACGCCGCGCCCGGCCGGCCCCGGGCTGCACGTCATCGCCGAGGTGAAGAAGGCCTCGCCCTCCCGCGGAGTCCTGCGGGAGGACTTCCGCCCCCTCGACATCGCCCGGGACTACGCCGCCGCCGGGGCCTCGGCCCTGTCCGTGCTCACCGAGGAGGATCACTTCCTGGGCAGCGACCGCTACCTGGAGGAGATCTCCCGCACCGTGGGCATCCCCACCCTGCGCAAGGACTTCATCGTCGATCCCTACCAGGTCTTCGAAGCCAAGTGCCTGGGGGCCTCCGCCTACCTGCTGATCGTGGCCTGCCTCTCCCCCGCCGACCTGGCGGCCCTGATCGCCCTGGGACGCCCGCTGGGCCTCACCCCGCTGGTGGAGGCCCACACCGCCGAGGAGACGCGCATCGCCGTGGAGGCGGGCGCGCCCGTGGTCGGCATCAACAACCGCGACCTCAAGACCTTCCACACCGCGCTGGACACCACCTTCGCCCTGCGGCCGCTGGTGCCGAAGGGCGTGCCCGTGGTCTCCGAGTCGGGCATCTTCACCCGCGTCGACATGGAGTCCCTGGCGAAGGCCGGGGTGCAGGCGGCATTGATCGGGGAGAGCCTCATGAAGGAGGCGGACGTCGGGGGGAAGCTGCGGGAGCTTCTGGGCTGAACCGTCCCGTGGACCTCTACCGCCTCCTTTTCGTCTGCCTCGGCAACATCTGCCGCTCCCCGCTGGCCGAGGGGATCTTCATCCACCTGGTCCAGGAGCGGGAGTTGCTTGGACGTTACCTCGCCGAGTCCGCCGGCATCGGGGACTGGCATTGCGGCGAGCCCCCCGATCCCCGGGCGCGGGCGGCCGCGGAGCGCCGCGGAGTGCGCCTGCTCAGCGTCTGCCGGCAGGTGCAGGCGGAGGATTTCGAGACCTTCGATTTGATCCTGCCCATGGATCGTTCGAACCGGGAGCAGCTGCTGGCCCGGTGCCCGGCCCCGCATCGCGGCAAGATCCGGCTCATGCGGGAATTCGATCCCGAGGCGGCGCCCGGCTCGGCACCGGAGGTCCCCGATCCCTACTACGGCGATGCGCGCGGATTCGATCGCGTCTTCGAGATGCTGCACCGGAGCTGCGGGGCGCTGCTCGATCGCCTGGAAGGCGATCCGGGCGCCTTCGGTCGCGGCACGGGCGGCAGCCTGTCCGGGCGGAATCCGGAGCATGGGTCCGGTCCGTCCGCCTGATCCTGGGCTGCTCGCGGCCCTCACGGCCGCCTTTCGGCAGGCCGCCCCCTGGACGGCCTCCCCTTCCGGCTCTGCTTCCACCTCCGCTTCCGATACTCCACCTGCCATCCTCTCGCTCCGCCCCGTCCCGGGCGGCTCCATCAACCGGGCCTACCGCGTCGAGACCTCCCGCGGTCCCTTCTTCTGCAAGTGGAATCCCGAGGCCCATACGGACATGTTCGCGCGCGAACGCGACGGCCTCGAGGCGCTGGCCGGCGCCGGATCGTCCCTGATACTCCCGCGGGTCGCGGCCCTGTCTCCGCCGGGCGAGGAACCGGTGCTGGTGCTGGAATGGCTGGAGCCCGTTTCCGGGGAAGCCGGAGGCGGCCGCCGGTCGCGGCACTGGGAAGCGCTGGGACGCGGCCTCGCGGAGCTCCATCGGCGCGGCGCGGACCGGTTCGGATTCCCGGCGGACAACTATTGCGGCCTCACGCCCCAGGAGAACGCCTGGACGGACGATTGGCCCGCGTTCTGGGGCGAAAGGCGC
>CBILQL010000387.1:0-5460 GCA_966238865.1 uncultured bacterium | reverse complement strand
ACCAGACGGCCCAGGCCGTCAACCGCCTGGGGGACTATCCCCCGGAGCTGCTCATGGGCTGCCCGCGCGCCGCCGCCGGCCCCGTGCCGCCCCGCGCCGGAGACGTGTCCCTGGACTCCTCCCGGGCCCTCGACCTGCTGCCGTCCGGGACCCTGGGCCCCTGGCCCCGGCTGGAGGACCATGCGCCGGACGGGCCCGCCTGGCATGCCGACCGGCGCGCGCCGTTCCCGCCGGGGTCGGCGCACAGGTATCTGTACGGTTACGGTCGGCCGGACGCCTGGGACCACCCCCTGGCCCTGGCGCCGGCGGGGTTCCGGCATGCCGGAGCGGGTGCCGGGACGGGAGCGGAGGCGGCGGCGGCCGGATAGCTATTCGCGGCCGCCGCCGCTGCCGATGACGGAGCCGGAGCGGTTCGCGGGCGTGCGGCCGGGACCCGGGGCGGAAGCGCCGGGCTTGGGCTTGTCGGGCCCCCCTCCGCCGGGCGGCTGGCCGCCGCCGTTGCCCGTGGGCGGGAACCCCGAGCCCGAGGGCGGGTTCGGATTGTCCCAGACGTTGGCGAGCCGCCTCCCGGTCCAATTGATGCAGCCTCCCCCGCCCTCCTTGCCGTAGCGGGTGCTGGTCCCGCAGGCCCGGTAGACGGCGCAGTACTTGTCGATGTTCGGGAAGATGTTGTCCGTGCCGCAATACCATTGGCCGTTGAAGCGTCCGGCGGCGGTGTTCCCGTTCCGATCGCAGGCGAACTCCCACAGCCCTTCGCGGTTTTCCGGGCCGCAGCAGTCGTTGCGGGAGCTGATCTTCGCGCAGATCTCGTTCCGCGGATCGATGGGTTCGCCGCGGGCCAAGGGCTCCCAGTAATTCTCGCAGCACGAATGGGGCGTGTCTTCGCAGCGGGAGGCCACGGCCTGGCATTCCTCCACCCCGCAGATGAAGCGGATGTCCCCCCAGCCGGCGACGGGCGTTTCCGGGAGCGCGGTGCCGCGGCCGTCGCAGAGCTGGCCCTTCACGCAGTCGAAGTAGTCGTTGAACACCGGCTCCGTGCAGGCGTCGATGGCGCAGGTCCTGCCGTCCACGCCCACGCAGTCCAGGCACACGCGCGCGCAGGCGCTGCCCGGCTTGCAATCGCCGGAGAGGATGGCTGTGCAGCATTGCTGCTTGGTCTTCCAGGGGGCGATGGTGCAGAAGTCGAAGCCGCAGGCCCGCTTCCACTCCGCCATGGGCACGTCCCCGCCCAGGGCGCAGCGGTACAGGCACTTGGACTTGAGGCCGTCGGCGGCCTGGATGGCGGGATTGGCGAAGTACTCCCGCATGAAGCCGCAGCATTCGCCCTTGTTGTAGCAGCTGAAGGAGTTGAGCTTGACCTGGTTGTCCCGGGTCACGCGGGCGGCCATGGCGGCGATGCGGGCCTGGTTGCCGGCGTAGAACACGGCTTCCTCGTCGCGCTCCGCCTGGGTGCTGGCCTGGCCCTGGGCGTTCCTGGCCGTGTTGGGGGTGATGAGGGTGGCGAAGCTGCGCGACGCGGTGAAGGCCTTCCCCTTCACGGTCCCCGTCTCCACCTCGAGGCCCACCAGCACGGAGTCCACTTTCCCGCCCACCGTCGGGCGGGGGATGGTGCGGAAGCGGAAGTGCGTAGGCCCCTGGCCCACCTGGACCGGTTCGCTCCACTGCAGGTAGGGGGAGCCCGCGCCGATGAGGGCCGTCTCGCCCAGTCCCGCCAGCGTCTCCGAGGTGGTGGCCACGGCGTCTGTCAGGGCCTTGACCTGCGCCGACTCCTTCTGGTTCGCGACCGCCCCCCGGTACGCCTTGGTCCCCACGATGGCCAGCAGCATGAACACGGCCAGGCCGGCCAGGCTCTCGAGGAGGCCGAAGCCCGCCTCACCGGCAGTCCGGGCGCCGGCGGCCCGGAGGCGGGCAGCCTGAGGGCCGGCGGCCGGGCGGCCGCGCCGCGAATCGTCCTTTCCGAACTGGTCGCTCATAGTCCGTCCTCCGGGCGTGCGGGCCTACGGGGCCGCCTTGCCATGGCTCTTGCGCTTGAATCCAAGGATCTGGGTCGGGTTGCGATCGTCGACGACCGGCGCCGGGAACCGGGGCGGCGCGGCGACGCCGAGATTGTCGTCGTAGTTCCACCGGGCGCGCTCGGGCTCCTGGGAGCAGTCCCAGCCCAGATCGCATTTGTCCCTGGGGCCCTTGGAGCCGGGCTGGCGCGTGATCAGCGAGCCCTCGAAGTTCAGCCGCCAGCGGGCGCCGCCCGTGCGCGGATAGGCCAGGGCCGCGAAGCCGTAGGTCTCGAGGACGCGGTTGGGGCAGGTGCCGTTCGCCAGGCATTCCTCCTCCGGCTCCCGGCCGAACCCGGTCTGGGCCACGCGGCCGTCGTCCCAGATGAAATGCTCCTTGAAATAGGCGGCCAGGGGCACGGTCGCCCCCTTGGCCGGCGGCGTGGCGAAGATCTCCCGGCGGCAGACGTAGCCGTACCGCCAGTTCGGGCCGCCGACGGCGTCGTCGTAGATGATCTCGTCGTTCTCCGCGAGCACGGCGGCCCGGATGGTGAGGTCCCGGGAGGAGGACTCGTGGATGTACACCCGGTCCTGGGCCACGATGCCCAGCGTCACCGGCATCTGGTTGGCGTCGACCTCGGTCTTGGCGGGGCCGATCATGCTGCCGTACAGGAAGATGTCGTCCCCGGAGGCCACCGTGAGGGGCACGGAGCGGAGCTGGCCCGTGAGGTAGATGTCGCCGGGGAAGTAGAGGATGGCGTTGGTCTTGAAGCCGGCGAGCGGCCGCCGGTAGACCCGCGCGGGGGTGCCCAAGGTGAAGTAGTCCTTGCCGTCGCCGCCCGCGTCGTAGATCACGGGGTTCACCGTGACTTCCACGTTACCTCCGACGATCTTCACCTGGGACAGGTCGATGGCCACGGCGGAGCCCACCACCACCACGGGGCTGCGGCGCACCGCCGACAGGGTGTCGTAGCAGCCGGTGAAGAGGGTGTCGCAGGGCCCGGTCCTGTCCGAGCTGCAGGGGCGCTTGTCGTTCAGCGAGTTCCAGGCCGGGTTGCGGGAGACCGGGTCGTCGCCGAACAGGTAGACGCCGCCGTTCCTGGCGTAGTACTCGAAGGTGGTCCGGAACAGGGAGGCGTCGTACTTGTGGTTGTCCCAGGAGTTGACGTGGACGTGGTTGAGGGTGGGGATGTCCTTCTGCTTCTCCCGGAAGCCGAAATCGTAGCGGCCGTAGGGGCGGTTGGTGATCTCCTCCCCGGTGGCCACCATGCGGGTGAAGCGCACCGTGGATCCGGCCAGGGTGATGCCGCCCGCAACCAGGATCTCGCCGTCCACGACGGTGCCGGCGGAGTAGGTGAGCTGGGAATTGCCCTCCACGTAGCGGGCGTAGCGGGCCAGGCTGGGGACCCGGAGCACGCCCTTCACGCTCTCGTATTCCGGCTTGGCCTCCGCCTTGCGGGCCCCCTGCACCTCGAACTCCACGGTCAGGGGCGCTTCCGTCATCGTGTAGTCGCTCAGCCGGAAGACCCCCCTTTCGGCGCCCCCGAGGCCGATCGGCTGCCAGCCGGCCGCGCGCTGGCCGGCCAGGAAGGTCCGCACCGCGGCCGCGCCGTCGGATCGGTTGATCAGGCTGACGCGGGTCTTGACGTAGTTGAAGCCGGCGTCGGCCAGGTAGAACTCCCGGGTGGCCTTCATGGTCTTGACGCTGTCCTTGCGGCTCTCCCCCGCGCGCCACGCCACGAAGCCGAGCACCAGGCACAGGACCACCCCGGTCACGAGCACGACGAAGAGCGCGGCGCCCCGCTGCGATCCGGGGGCCGCACCGCGCTGAGACTCCGACGCCATCCGTTGGGACCCCGCGGTCTCCCCGAACCTCCCGTACATGCCATCCCAGCCGCTCCGCATCGCCGTCCTTCCTCAGAATCCCCGCACAGACACGGTCTGCTCCGAGCGGCGGACCAGGGTTTTCCCGGAAGTGCCCGTCGCCTTGGCCGCGAAGGTCAGCGCATAGGAAATCTGTCCCGCGTCGTGGTCCAGGAGCCGCACCTTGAATTCCAGCGAGTCGCCGGGCCGCGAGGTGGGGACGAAGCGGCGGGGAAAGATGAGGGTTCCGCCCGCGGATTCCCGGACCACCGTCAGGGCCGGCGCAGCCTGGTCGCGCGCGATGCGGATGCGCTCCAGCGGGTACGCCAGGGTGCCCTTGGGATAGAAGGCGAAGAGGTCGTTGGCGACATAGAGCGTGCCGCCCCGGATGGAGGTGATGCGCGCGACCTCCTGGGCGCTGCCGGCGAAGAAATAGGCGTAGCCGCCGGCCTTGAACAGGGAGGCGTCGGCCACCTGGACCTGGCGCTGGCGCTTGTCCACCACGGGCGCCGCCATCGTGGTCGCGCCGCCGCTGTAGTTCCCGTACACCCGCAGCTCGGTGGAGTCCTTGGAGACCTCGAACACCCGGTGGCCGCCGTTCACGACCGGCAGGGACAGGAGGCCGTGGGGATCGAAGAAGAGGGAATCCCCGGCCACGCCCCCGGCGACCAGGTAGCGGTTGATGCAGTCCACGGCCGTGCGCATTCCGTCCTGCAGCGCCGTGACGCGTTTCTGCCGCTCCATGCCGCCCATCAGGTTCCGGTAAAACGAGTAGGCCGCGGCCGCAACGGCGGTGCTCAGGATGAGGGCGATGAGGATTTCCAGGAGGGTCAAACCCCGCCGGCTAGGATATGACATTTTGTTGAATTGTAGGGGGTGGGGGCAACCTCCAACCATATGGAAGCAGGTCATTTTTATGTAAATTCGAAGGGTCCGCGGGCCATTCCGGCCTTTGCGGTTATTGAGGGCGAAGCGCAAGACGCCTTCCAGGGTCCAGGGGAATTTTACGCCATGACAACCGCCTCCACCGCCGGCACCACCAGCACCGGCTTCGGAATCCCTTTCCTGACCGGCAACCAGATCCGGCAGGGGTTCATCGACTTCTTCAAGGGCAAGCAGCACGTGTTCGTGCCCTCGGCCCCGGTGGTTCCCCAGGACGACCCCACCTTGCTGTTCACCAACGCGGGCATGAACCAGTTCAAGTCCGCGCTGCTCGGCGACAACCGGGAGGGCTGGAAGCGGGTGGCGAATTCCCAGAAATGCATCCGCGTCTCGGGGAAGCACAACGACCTGGACGAGGTGGGCCGGGACACCTACCACCACACCTTCTTCGAGATGCTGGGCAACTGGTCCTTCGGCGACTACTACAAGAAGGAGGCCATCGCCTGGAGCTGGGAGCTCCTGACCGAGGTCTGGAAGCTGCCCAAGGACCGGCTCTTCGCCACCGTGTACCAGGACGACGACGAGGCCATCGGGATTTGGAAGACAGTCACCGACATTCCCCACGACCGCATCCTGAAGTTCGGCGCCAAGTCGAACTTCTGGGAGATGGGCGAGGTGGGTCCGTGCGGCCCCTGCTCCGAGATCCACTTCGACATGGGCGACG
>CBILQL010000386.1:0-5497 GCA_966238865.1 uncultured bacterium | reverse complement strand
TGGTGAGGGGGTTGTAGGGGCGGATGGCCAGTCCGAAGCGCAGCGAGAGATGGGCCGGCCCGAAGTTCGCCAGCGTGTGGGTGAAGCCGATGGCCTCCTCGCCCTCCACCTCGAGGGCCACGGCCTCGGAGGTCCAGTCGAGGGCCGGGTGCGCGTCGTAGCGGGTGACAACCCAGGGCAGGGAGCCTTCCCGCAGGGACTGGGCGACGAGCCCGGCGGCAGCGAGCCGGGGCGGAAGGAAGTCGCGTCCCTCCGCGCGCAGGTAGGGGAAGACCGACCAGCCGTAGGGATGCAAAGTGAGCATCCCAGCCGGATCCACCATGCCTTCCCGGGGCGAGTCCGGGAGGCCCAGGGAGGTCCAGTTGCGGCACGTGAGGTTGGTCATGATGAGGTTGATGGCCGTGGGGATGAATTCCTTCCCCTCCGGGTCCGCCTGGCGCTCCACCCAGAGCGGCCACACCCAGTCCAGGTTGCTCTGGATCGCCATGGTGTTGTTGAGGCCGGAGACCAGGATGGCCGCCCCCTGCTCCATCAGCTCCAGCGGAAATAGGACCGACGACGGGCGTCCCAGATGGGTCATGCCCTCCAGGAAGGGGATGAGATAGCCTCGGTCCTTCCAGCGCAGGTAGGAATGCAATATGCGGTTCAGCATGGGGCCTGGACCATCTATCAACAAAGAATAAACGGGCGATGGGGAAAAAGGCCAGCTCCGGAGCCCAGGAAACAGGCTTGAAACGCCGTAGACATGGATCGGTTACCGAAATTTAGGTGTTACCTGACCGGAGGTTCGGAAACTCCGGCGAATCGGGAACGCAATGCCGCCGGAACCGGGTGCGACTAGTCTGCCGGGGGATTTCCTTTTCTTTGACGGTTGCGGCATGTCGGCCTGGTACCCTGGTCTACCCCACGCAAGAAAGAAACACGTATGCAATGCGTTTGTAACAGCCGATGGCCAAGTTTACTGCGCCTGGAGTAGGGCAGCGGAACAGTAAAAGCGAAAAACGAGAGAAAAACGAAGAAATGACGAAGAATTTGCCGAAAACGGGAAAAAACGCGGGAGGACCGGTGACTCGGTTGATGGTTGCGATGGGTTTCATGGCATTGGCGTCCGGAGCCTGGGCGCAGAACGATGCCGCGGTTCAGAAGGCCGCGTATGCGGATGCCGAAACCGGGACGCCGGCCGCTGCGGCCCCCGCGAATACGGAGGAAATCGACAATCTCAAGGGCAAGGTGGAGGGCCTCAACGAAAGCTACCTGGAGACCAAGACCACGGTCGACAAGCTCGCCAAGATCAAGGTCTCAGGGTATATCCAGCCCCAATGGCAATTCGCCGACAGCGCCGTGGCCCACAACAACGTGGTGGGCGGGGGTTGGAACGTGGGCGGCAACAACCAGCGTTTCCAGGTCCGCCGGGGGCGCCTCAAGTCCACCTATGAGACCGCGACCAGCCGGTACGTGCTGCAGATCGACGTGATTCCCACGGGCGTGACCCTCAAGGACGCCTACATCACCCTCATGGAACCCTGGCTGAAGACCTTCAGCTATACCATGGGCGTGTTCGACCGTCCGTTCGGCTTCGAGATCGGCTATTCCTCCTCCAGCCGCGAATCCCCCGAGCGCTCGCGCGTCTTCCAGACCCTGTTCCCCGGCGAACGCGACCTGGGAGCCAAGCTGGAGATCAACCCGCCAGCGGACATGGGTTTCGCGCAATACCTGAACGCCAAGGCCGGGCTTTTCACGGGCATGGGCCCCACGGCCAACGAAATCGACAAGGAGCAGGACTTCATCGGCCGCGTCGGCTTCCAGGCGCCCATCTACGACCTGAACCTGGCCCTGGACGGGGGATTCTCCGCCTACCTCGGGAAGGCCGTGGCCGCCAACGACACGGTCTTCAACATGGGCAAGGACAGCGTCTCCAAGCTCATTCCCACCACCGGCCAGCGCCTCGAGATCTTCGACCGCAACGTCCTGGGAGTGGACGGCCAGCTCTATTACGACCTGCCGGTCATCGGCGGGCTCTCCCTGCGCGGCGAATACCTGTGGGGCGAGATGCCCGGCACGCGGAGCGCCAGCGGCCCCTATCTCGCCTCCACCGCGGCCCTGGTCAACCGCGAGGTGGCCGGCTGGTACGTCACCTGGGTCCAGAACCTGGGCAAGTCCGTGCAGACCGTGGTGAAGTACGACGTATACGATCCCAACACCGAGGTGGACGGTTCCGACGTCGGCAAGGCCGGCTCCAACCTGAACGCCACGGATCTCGCGTTCAACACCTTGGGCCTGGGCCTGCTCTACCACTGGGACGAGAACACACGCCTGACCCTCTATTACGACATGATCACCAACGAAGAAGCCGCGTCCACGGCGACCGGAAACCTGTCCCCCTGGAAAGACGACATCGACGACAACGTCTTCACCTTCCGCGTCCAGGTCAAGTTCTGAGGCCGGCGGCAACGAAAGAGCAAGGAGAAAGCAAATCATGAAGCAATCCATCATCCGGTCCGCGGCGGCCCTGGCATTGGGCGGCGCCCTGATCGCCGAAGGCGCGACCACCATCACCGTCAAGGGCTCGGACACCATGGTGATCCTGGCCCAGCGCTGGGCCGAGGCCTACATGGCCGCCCACCCCGACGTCTCCGTGCAGGTGACCGGCGGCGGCTCCGGCACGGGCATCTCCGCCCTCATCAACGGCACCACCGACATCTGCAACTCCTCGCGGCCCATGAAGCCGGCCGAGCGGGAGAAGCTGAAGCAGCGCTACAACTCCCTGGGCGTGGAGGTGAAGTCGGCCCGCGACGGCCTCGCCGTGTACCTGCCGGAATCCAGCCCTATCTCCGAGCTGAGCCTGGCGCAGGTGAAGGACATCTACACCGGCAAGATCAAGAACTGGAAGGACGTGGGCGGCCCGGACGCCAACATCATCCTCTACGGCCGCGAGAACAATTCCGGCACCTACGTGTATTTCCGCGATTTCGTGCTGGGCGGGAAGGATTTCGCCGCCGCCATGCAGAGCATGCCGGGCACCGCCGCCGTGGTGAACGCAGTCTCCAAGGATCCCAAAGGCATCGGTTTCGGCGGAGCCGCGTACGCGAAAGGCATCAAATTCGCCAAAATCAAGAAGGATGCCAATTCCCAGGCGTATGAGCCCACTCCGGAATCCATCAAGGCCGGAAACTATCCTGTAACACGCTATCTGTATCTTTACCTGCGCACCAGGCCCACCGGCGACATCAAGCAGTTCGTCGACTGGATCCTGAGCGATGAAGGACAGGGCATTGTCACCAACGTCGGATACTTCCCCATCCGTTGACCCGCGGGGCGGCGTCTCCGGGGGCGGAGCGCCCCGGGATGCCGCATCCGGCGGTAGCGGCAAGTCCCCTGCGGGCGCACCTGCAGGGGCTGCCGGCATCGGCGCGAATGGAGCGCTTGTCGAAAGGCCGAATATGCTGGTCAATGTCGAGGAACATCCGGTCACCCCGGAACTGCGCAAGCGGTTCCGGCTCGGCGAATTCGTGGCCGAGAAGGTGATCACATCCATCGCCTTCATCTCACTGACCGCCATCGCCCTCATCTGCATCTTCATCTTCCGCGAAGCCTTCCCCATCCTGACCCAGGGATCCGGGCCGGCCCATTCCACCGCCGCGCCCTCGGGCCAGCCGGAGACCTACGGCGAAGCGGCCGTCGGCCAGCCGGAGACCTACGGGGAGGAATCCGTGGCGCAGCCGGAGACCTACGGCGGGGAAATGGTCGCGGCGCCGCCGGCCGGCCAGGAGGCCGCCCCCGTCGAAAGCGGGCGCGAACACCACGAGGGGACCGCCTCGCTCTCCAACCTGCTCAGCGGCAGCTGGCAGCCCGTCTCCCTGGAGCCCAAGTACGGCCTGCTCCCCTTGATGGTGGGCAGCCTCAAGGTCACCTTCGTGGCTCTGCTCTTCGCCCTGCCCATCGGGGTGCTGGCGGCCCTCTACACCTCCACCTTCGCGAGCAAGTGGGCCAAGGAGATCATGAAGCCCACCATCGAGATCATGGCCGGCTTCCCCTCGGTGGTGATCGGCTTCTTCGCCCTCATCGTGCTCGCCAGCCTGCTGCAGAACCTCTTCGGCTACCAGTACCGCCTCAACGCCTTCGTGGGCGGCGTGGCCATGGCCCTGGCCGTCATCCCCATCATCTACACCCTCTCCGAGGACGCCCTCTCGGCCATCCCCAAGGTGATGACCGAGGCCAGCCTGGCGGTGGGGGCCTCCAAGTGGGAGACCGCCCTGTACGTGATCCTGCCCGCGGCCACCCCCGGCATCTTCGCCGCCTTCCTGCTGGGCATGGGCCGCGCCTTCGGCGAGACCATGATCGTCCTCATGGCCACCGGCAACGCCGCGCTGCTGACCCCCGACCTCATAGAGCCCGTGCGCACCATGTCCGCCACCATCGGCGCGGAGATGGCCGAGGTGGTGTTCGGCGACACCCATTACACCGTCCTTTTCCTCCTGGGGGCCATCCTGTTCATCTTCTCGTTCTCGCTCAACGCCGTGGCCGAATTCCTCGTCCGCGGCAAGCTGCTCAAGCGGTTCAAGGGGGCCTGAAGTGATACCGCTGCCCAAGACCGTCGTCGGCGCCGTCCTCAAGTTCCTGACCGCCTTCTCCGCCTTCGGCACCATGGCCCTGGTGGCCTGGATCCTGATCAACATCACCGCCGGGGGCTGGGGCGATCTCACCTGGAGCTTCCTGTCCGGCGATCCCTCCCACGGCATGACCGAGGGCGGGATCTTCCCCGCCATCATCGGCACCTTCTTCCTGGTGGTCATCATGTCCCTCATGGGCGTGCCCGTCGGCACCCTCACCGCCATCTACCTCAGCGAATACGTGGGCCAGCACAGCCGCCTGGGGCGCTGGATCCGCTTCGCGGTGAACACCCTGGCCGGCATCCCCGCCATCGTCTTCGGCCTGTTCGGCCTGGGTTTCTTCATCCAGTTCGTGGGCGGCGGCATGGACAAGGCCTTCTCGGGCGGCAAGCTGGTCTGGGGCCAGCCCAACATCCTCTGGGCCAGCCTCACCATGGCCCTGCTGACCCTGCCGGTGGTGATCGTGTCGGTGGAGGAGGCCATCAAGACCGTCCCGCGCGACCTCCGCGAGGCCAGCCTGGCGGTGGGGGCCACCAAGTGGGAGACCATCCGCAAGGTGGTGATCCCGAACTCCCTGACCGGCATCCTCACCGGCGCCATCCTGGCGGTGAGCCGCGGGGCGGGCGAAGTGGCGCCCATCCTGTTCACGGGCGCCGCCTATTTCCTCCCCAACCTGCCCACCGCCTTCACCGATCAGTTCATGGAGCTGGGCTACCACATCTACATCATGTCCACCCAGTCCCCGAACGTGGAAGAGACCCGGGGGATCCAGTACGCCACCACCTTGGTGCTGCTGTTGCTCACCTTCACGCTCAATTTCAGCGCCATCTTCCTGCGCTACCACATGCGGAAGCGGAGGCTCTCGGCCTAGGCCGGGAAGCGCGTCC
>CBILQL010000385.1:0-5510 GCA_966238865.1 uncultured bacterium | reverse complement strand
TGGCGGCGGCCTACCACCACACCTACGGCATGGATACGGTCATCACGCGCTGCTCCAACAATTACGGCCCGTACCAGTTCCCGGAGAAGCTGATCCCGCTGCTCGTCACCAACCTCATGGACGGGCTCGCCATCCCCATCTACGGGGACGGCAGGAACATCCGGGACTGGATCCACGTCGAGGATCATTGCTCCGGCGTGCTGCTGGCCCTGGAGAAGGGCAAGGCGGGCGAGGTCTACAACATCGGCGGCGGCAACGAGCGCATGAACATCGACATCGCCCGGCAGCTCCTGGGCCTGCTCGGCAAGGACGAGTCCAGCATCCGCTACGTCGAGGACCGCCTGGGGCACGATCGACGCTACGCCATCGACGCCGGCAAGATCCGCCGCGAGCTGGGCTGGGAGCCGAAGCGCGGCTTCGAAGACGGCCTCAAGGCCACGGTGGCATGGTACCAGGCGAACGAGAAATGGTGGCGTCCGCTCAAGAAGCCCGCCGAGCCGGCCAAGAAGTAGCGCCGGCGGCGGGCCGGCGCCGGCGAAGGAACGGTCCGCGGTGAAAGACACCCTCCGGGTTTCCCATTCCCTCCTCTTCCTCCTGCTCGGGGGCGCCGCCCTCGCGCCCGCCAAGCCGCTCGAGTACGTCTGCTATTCCCCCTTCCGCGACGGCCAGGCCCCCGGCGGCGCCGAGCCCACCGAGGCCCAGGTCGCCGAGGACTTCCGCATCCTGGCGCCCCTCGCGAAGGGCGTCCGCACCTACGGCTCCCGCGGCATCCTGGCCAAGGTCCCGGCCCTGGCCCGGGACGCCGGCCTCGAGGTGCACGTCGGCGCCTGGATCGGGACGGACACGGCCGCCAACCGGGCCGAGGTGGACGCTCTCATCGCCCTGGCGAAAAGCGGCAACCCGGCCATCCGCGGGCTCATCGTCGGCAACGAGGTGCTGCTGCGCGGCGACGTGACGAAGGCCCGGCTGATCGAGTACCTCCGCAAGGTGCGCGCCGCCAATACCGGCATCCCCGTCACCACCGCCGACATCTACCAGAACCTCGTGGCGCATGCCGCCGATCTGGAACCGGTCTGCGATTACGCGCTCTGCCACGTGCACCCCTACTGGGAGTCGGTGGCCGCCGGGGCGGGGGCGGCGCGGGTGCTCGACGGGTGGAAGCAGGTGCGGGCGAAATACCCGGGCAAGCCCGTGATCGTCGGCGAGACCGGCTTCCCCAGCGCCGGTCAGGCGAACGGCGGCGGCGTCCCCGGCGAGTCGGAGCAGGCCCGTTTCGTCGAGGACGTCGCCCTGCTGGCCGCGCGCGAGGGCTTCTCCTTCATGCTCTTCAGCGCCTTCGACGAGGCGTGGAAGACCGGAGAGCCGAACGCGGTGGGACCCCATTGGGGAATCTGGAAGGCGGACCGGAGCGAGAAGCCGGCGGTGGCCCGCCTGCGGGCCCTGCCGGCGGCGGTCCTGCCGCGAGAGCGGATCCCGTCGCAGGGCGCCGCTGCGGAAGCCCCGGCAGAGGCCCGGTCGGGGGTGGATGCCATGGGTCGCGAGCCGGCCCCCGGGAAGCAGCGATGGCCGGCGGCGTGGATCTTCCGCCTGCCGGAGGTTTCCCAACCCTCCCGGAGGTAGCGGCGCCGACGCCCGCCGGCAGGCAGCCTGCCCGGGGCTCCGTCAATCGATGGAGATGCCGGGCGCTCAGAACGCCGATTGGAGCCGGACGGCTATTGTCTGCAGGCGCTGATCCTCCGTCCAAAGCGGAACCTTGGAAAGCAGGGCGGAGGCCAGCAGGTTGGCGTCGATCCAGCCGATGCCCTTGCCCGGCAAGGCGTGCGATTCCAGGAACGCCAGACCTTCCGGCAAGGAAACGCTCTCGCTCCGGGGAAGCGATTGCAGCAGCTCCAGGATTTCCGCCCGGTTCTTCAGGTATCCGCACGCGAGTTCGCCGACGATGAGCGGATGGCAAAGGACATCGCCGTCGAGGAGCAGCTCGCGAAGCCTCGGAATGCCTTTCCGGAAATGGGTGATCCAGACGGAGGTATCGACCAGGACCACGGCTATCCTTGGGCGGAGCGACGGCGGGGAATCGGCCTCAGGCGCTTCTCCGTCCCTCCCAGGGCTGCAAGCCGCCTGCGCGTTTCCTGGGAAATCAGGGACTCCAGGCCCAGGCGGACCAGGGCGGTCTTTTCCTGCACGCCGGTGAGCTCCATCGCCTTCCGTAAGATTCCGTCATCGATGTTGATAGTCGTTCTCATATGCATAAAGATGCCTCCTGGATGCATATCACGCAATGCCATAGAAGGTGCTTCCCGACCGCTCCCCGGCCCGTGAGGAGAATCAAGCCGGGAATGGGCCTCCGGGGGCCGTTTTCCGGCCCGGCGCCCGATTTGGTAGATTTGGGGACGCGGCCCGCCCCGGGCGGGCCCGCTTCGGATATGCCCATCGATGCCGCCCAGCTCGAACCGCACCGCGCCGCCTTGACCGGCCACTGCTACCGCATGCTGGGCTCGGCCGGCGACGCCCAGGACGCCGTGCAGGAGACCCTGATCCGCGCCTGGCGGCACGCCGACGGCTTCGACGGGCGCTCCGCGCTCCGGACCTGGCTGTACCGCATCGCCACCAACGTGTGCCTGGACGCCTTGGCGGACCGCGCGAAGCGGATGCGCCCGGCGGACCACCGTCCCCCCGGCCGCATCGGCGACGGCCTGGACCCCCTGCCGGAGGAGCTTTGGGTGGAGCCCATACCCGACGCACTGGCCATTCCCGGCGACGCGGACCCCGAGGAGCGCCTGCTGCTCCGGGAAAGCATCCGGCTCGCCTTCGTGGCCGCGCTCCAGCACCTGCCGCCCCGACAGCGGGCGGCCCTGCTCCTCACCGAGGTGCTCAACCTGTCGGCGGCCGAAGCCGCGGACACTCTCGGCACCTCGGCGGCCTCGGAGAACAGCGCCCTGCAACGGGCGCGCGCCACCCTGGCCGGGCGCGACCCCGGGAGGCCGGCCGCATCCCTCAGCGCCTCGGAGGCCGCCCAGGTCGCCGGCTACCTTTCCGCCTTCGAACGCTACGACGTGGAGGCCCTCACTGCCCTGCTGGCCGAGGATGCCGTCCTCTCCATGCCGCCCTATGCCCTCTGGTTCCGCGGGCGGGACAACATCCGCGCGTGGATGGAAGGACCGGGATCCGGCTGCCGCGGGTCGCGGATACTCCCGGTGGAGGCCAACGGCATGCCCGCCTTCGGCCAGTACCGCGACGGCGGCCGGAAACCCTGGGCCCTGGTGGTCCTGGAGCCCGGAGCGGATGGCATCGTCTCGATGACCAGCTTCCTGGACACCGCGGCCATGTTCCCGCTGTTCGGCCTGCCGCCGGTCCTCGTCCCCTGAAGACATCCCCGCCGGCGCGGCCCGCCTCCCGGCCTCCGGGCGACCCCGAAAATATTTTCTTCGGCACCGATGATTTCCGGACCCAGGGGGGGTCTAACGGACAGAAACCCCAACCGAAGGAGTCCGATATGACCATCCCCACCATCCTCAACCTGGAAAACACCCGGGAAATCAGCCGGGAAAGCCGCGCTTCCGCCGCCCGCGCCCATGCGCCCGAAGCCTTCTCCGCTCCGGCCGCGGTCCCCGCCGCGCCTTCCCGCAAGGCCCTGTGGACGGGCCGCGTCCTGAGCGGGCTCGCCATCGCGTTCCTCCTCTTCGACATCGTCCTCAAGCTGTCCCGGGTGCCCGAGGCTGTGGCAGGCACTACCCAGCTGGGCTGGCCGCCGGACGTGATCCTCCCCCTCGGCATCCTGCAATTGGCGCTGCTCGTCCTCTACGTGGTCCCGCGCACTTCCGCCTTCGGGGCGCTCTTGTGGACCGGCTACCTGGGCGGCGCCATCGCCACCCATGTCCGCGTCGATAACCCCCTGTTCAGCCACGTCCTGTTCCCCGTCTACGTCGCCGCCTTCCTGTGGCTGGGCCTCTGGCTGCGGGACCCGGCGCTGCGGTCGGTGCTGCCCCTCAGGTCCGCACAATCCCGATCCGCGCGCGCGAATTGAGCTATTTTTAGGGGGATGCGGCTGATCTTCATGGGCACCCCCGATTTCGCCGTGCCCATCCTGGAGGCGCTGCATGCCGGGCGCCATTCCGTGACCCTGGTCGTCACCCAGCCCGACCGGCCCAAGGGCCGCGGTCGGGCCCTGGCGGCGCCGCCGGTCAAGGAGGCCGCCCTGCGCCTCGGCCTCCCGGTCATCCAGCCCGAATCCCTGAAGACCCCGGAGTTCCACGAGGCGATCCGGAAGGAGGCCGCGGACCTCCTCGTCGTCGTCGCCTTCCGCATCCTGCCCGACAGCCTGTTCCCCCTGGCGCGCCTGGGGGCCGTCAACGTGCACGGGTCGCTGCTTCCCAAGTACCGCGGGGCCGCGCCCATCCAATGGGCCGTCGCCTCCGGCGAGACCGAGACCGGCGTCACCATCTTCCAGCTCGACCGCCTCGTCGATCACGGAGGCATCCTGTCCCAGGCACGGACGCCGATCGGCCCGGAGGAGACCGCCGGGGAGCTGTTCGACAGGCTGCGCATCCTGGGGCGCGACCTGCTGCTGCGCACCCTGGACGACATGGAGGCGGGCCGCGCGCGGCCCCTGGAGCAGGATCACGCCGCCAGCACCCCGGCGCCCAAGCTGAAGAAGGAGGACGGGCTCCTCGACTGGACGCTGCCGGCCCGCGTCCTCCACGCCCGCATCCGCGGCTTCAACCCGTATCCTGTCTGTTACACCCGCCTGGCGGCCCGCGGGACCGCGATCGGTGCGGGCGGCGCCATCGCGGAGGGCGCCAGGGACGCGAAGGACGCCGGGCGCGTGCTGCGCATCTACGCCGCCCGGGTCGTCGACGCCGCGGCCTCCGGGGCGGCCACGGGGCAGGGAGCCACCCAGGCCGCCGCCGGTGACCGGGCCGCCGGAAGCCCGGTTCCGCCGGTCGGTGGGCCGCCGCCGGCTCCGGGCAGCCTGATCCTCGGCGCGGATCGCCGCCCCCTGGTCCAGACCGGCGACGGATGCCTCGAGCTGGTGGACGTGCAATGGGAGGGCAAGCCGCGCCTGCGGGGCCTGGATTTCGTGAACGGCCTGCAGCCCGCCGAGCGGGACGGCATGCGCTTCGGGTAGAGGGCGGATGGTGCAGGGATACGCGCCGCGGGAGGCCGTGCTCGACATGCTCCTGGAGCAGGAGGCCACGGGAGCCTTCCTCAAGGATCTCTTCCCGCGACATGCCGACAGGCTGCCGCCCGCGGACCGGGGATTGGCGCGCGAGCTGGCCCTCGGCGTGCTGCGCAACCGCTCCCTGCTCGACTACAACATCGACGAGCGCGTGGACCGCAAGCCCGGGCCCGGCGCCGTGCGCATGGCGCTGCGCCTGGGCGCCTACCAGCTCTGGTTCATGGACGTGCCGGATTTCGCCGCCGTCAACACTGCCGTGGAGCTGGCCAAGCGGCGCGCACCACGGCCCGCCGGCGGCCAGGCCGGCTTCGTCACCGCCGTGCTCACGCGCCTG
>CBILQL010000384.1:0-5551 GCA_966238865.1 uncultured bacterium | reverse complement strand
GGGACGGCAAGCGCTTCAAGGAGAAGGGCCTGGCCTTCATGTCCCCGTCCCGCGCGACCCAGGTGCTGCTGGACGATCCCCTGCTGGCCAGGACCCCGGTGGTGCGGAACGGCGCCCAGGCCGCCCTCGGGTTCAGGCCCGAGGTCTGGGAAACCTGGAAATAATCGTTCCAGTCCCGCGACGACCTTCTGCCTGCAAATATTGGAAGAACTGAAGATACCTCGGAATCCGGTTCAGATTTTACTTATCCGCATTGCAAGTTTTGTTAATCTTCCTGCTTCGGCGATTTCGCCGTGGCTTGAAGGAGGATTCGTGAAGAAACTACTACTCACCCTGGGAATTATGGCGTCCGTGGCCGGCGCGAAGGACATGACCGGGCGGCTCGGCATCGGCGGCTCGCAGACATTGGGTGGAAACAGCGGTCTCACCGCCGTCTACCAGGTTTCCAATCTTTTGACGGTGGACGGGCTCCTGGGCTTCACCCTGAACGACGGGGACATGTCCTTGAACCTGTCCGGCCATGGCCTGCTCAACTTCGCCGACTTCGACAATGCCAACCTCCTCCTGGGCGGCGGCCTGAACATCTGGACGGATCCGAATCAGGACAACACCACGGGGTTGTCCATCGATTTTCCGGCCCGCATCCAGGTCTTCTTCAACGATCGCATCGCCGCGCACATGGAGACCGGGTTCCATTTCAATCTCATGCAGCCCCACAATGACAACTCCGAGAGCGTGACCATCTTCCAGCTCAAAACCCAGCTGCTCGGAGCCGCGGGCCTCATCTTCTACTTCTGACCCGAACCGAAGCGACGCGGCGCGTCCTCCGGGGCGCGCCGCTTTCCCCTCCCCTCGTCGTCCCCGCATCCCCCGGCCCCCTGCTGCTCCGGCCAGGCGTTCCGGCAACTCCCGCCCTTCCATCGACCCCATCCGGTTTCCCCGAGGTTACTTCCAACCCGGTTTTGACCGTCTTCCGCGTCGAAGCTACACTTCCCATACTTCACCGAAGGAGGATGCCATGACGCACCGTTCCCGCCTGCTCCGCGCACTCCCGGCCCTGGGAGCCGCCCTGCTCTTCCTCGGCGCCTCCGAAGCCCGCGCCGCGGGCGCGGACATGGAGGTGGAGGAGGATACGCTTTCGCCGGGCCGTCTTCCGGGAGCTGGTCGGCCTCGCTCGGCTACCGCTTCCATTTCTCCCCCGGCCTGGAGGGCCTGTTCCTGGGGGCTTTCCTGAGGACCGGCGGCATCGCTTCGGAGGTGGAATACAAGGACGGCGACAATGAGGTCGAGTACGAGGTGGAAGGCGGGCTGGCCGCCGCCGGGGCCAATCTCGGCTACCGCTGGCAATGGGGAAACGGCGTGGCCATGTCCCTCCGGGGAGGCTATGGCTATCCCATCTGGTCCGACGTGGAATGGACCCCCGACGACGGCGAAAACGAGGACTTCAAGGGCATCTTCGAGGCGCTCATGGGCCTGGACCTCGAGCTCTCGGTGGGCTATTCCTTTTGACCGTCCCCGGCCCCGATTTTTAAATTTACCCCGGTTTCTCGGCCCCCCCGGCCGGTCCTCCCTGGGCCAGGCCCGGCGCCGGCCGGACGTCCTCTGACTATCGACAGTACTCGTTTTATTTACGGATAAGGAGCGACCATGAACGCGCCCGTGCAAGAAAAGATGGAATTCCAGGCGGAGGTGAAGCAGCTCCTCCACCTGATGATCCACTCCCTCTACAGCCACAAGGAGATCTTCCTCCGCGAGCTGATCAGCAACTCGTCCGACGCCATCGACAAGGCCCGCTACGAGAGCCTCACCAACGTGGACGTCCTGGGGGAGGACAAGACCTTCCGCATCAAGGTCTCGGTGGACAAGGACAAGAAGACCATCCTCATCACCGACAACGGCGTGGGCATGTCGCGGCAGGAGCTGATCCAGAACATCGGCACCATCGCCAGCTCCGGCACGCGCCGCTTCGTGGAGAAGCTGAGCGGCGACCAGAAGAAGGACATGAGCCTCATCGGCCAGTTCGGCGTGGGCTTCTACTCGGTGTTCATGGTGGCCGACAAGGTGATCCTGACCACCAGGCGGCTCGGCGCCGCGGAGCCCGCCATCCGCTGGGAATCCGCCGGGGACGGCTCCTACACCCTGGAGGAGGCCGCCAAGGAGGATCGCGGCACCGAGCTCGAGATCCACGTCAAGGACGGCGAGGAGGAGTTCCTGGAGGATTGGAAGATCCGGTCCATCATCCGCAAGTACAGCGAGTACATCACCCATCCCATCTACCTCGCCGACAAGGACGGCAAGGAGGAGCGCCTCAACGACAAGCCGCCGCTGTGGCGGCGTTCCAAGTCCGACATCACCAAGGAGCAGTACGAGGAGTTCTACAAGCACCTCTCCCTGGACCAGGAGCCTCCCCTGGCCTGGTCCCACAACCAGGTGGAAGGCGCGATGGAGTACACCACGCTCCTGTACGTCCCCGCCAAGGCCCCCTACGACCTGTTCCAGCCCGAGCGCCAGAACGGCCTCAGCCTGTACGTGAAGCGCGTGTTCATCATGAACGACTGCAAGGAGCTGGTGCCCTCCTACCTGCGCTTCGTGAAAGGCGTGGTGGACAGCGAGGACCTGCCCCTGAACGTCTCCCGCGAGATCCTCCAGAAGAACGCCGTGATCCAGAAGATCAACAAGAGCGCCACCAAGAAGGTGCTCCAGCTGCTCGAGACCCTGGCCAAGGAGGACGCCGGGAAGTACCGGACCTTCTGGAAGGAATTCGGCTCGGTGATGAAGGAGGGCTTCCACATGAACTGGGAGAACCTGGACGAGCTGAAGCGCCTGGTGCGCTTCGAGTCCAGCAGGACCCAGGAAGGCGATTACGTGGGGCTCGAGGAATACGTCCCGCGCATGAAGGACGGCCAGAAGGACATCTATTACATCACCGGCGAGAGCCGCGCGGCCGTGGACCGCAGCCCGCACCTGGAGGTGTTCAAGACCAAGGACATCGAGGTGCTCTACCTCACCGACCCCATCGACGAATGGGTGGTGCAGGGCCTCACCGAGTTCGACGGCAAGAAGCTGGTGAACGTGTCCAAGGGCGACCTCGACCTGGGCGAGCTCTCCAAGGAGGAGAAGGAGACCCGCAAGGAGGCCGAGGGCCAGTACAAGGACTTCATGAAGGACTTCCAGGACAGGATGGGCGACATCCTAAAGGAGGTGCGGGTGACCACGCGCCTCAAGGAAAGCCCGGCGGTGCTGGTCTCCGGCGAGGAGGACCTGGGCGCCAACATGGAGCGCATCCTCAAGATGGCGCGCCAGAACGTGACCGCCAGCAAGCGCATCCTGGAGATCAACCCGGAGCATCCCATCATCCAGAACCTGCGCAAGCTGCACGCGGCCGACGCCGCGAGCCCCAAGCTCAAGGAATGGTACAGCCTGCTGGTGGACCAGGCGCTCCTGGCCGAAGGCTCCGAGATCAAGGACCCGGCCGGCTACGTGTCCCGGGTCAACGTCCTGCTCACGGAAGTGCTGGCGAAAGGCGCCTAGGCCGGTCCATGCGATCCGCGGCCCGGGGGCAACGTTGAAAATCGCCATCCTCGGGTCCGCGGGGCATTATGGACTCGTCGCCGAAGCGGCGGGCGCCGAAGCGGCGGGCGCCGAAGCTACGGGGGCGGCGGCGGCGAGCCCCGAAGCCGGGGGCACCGGCGTGCCGGGCCCCGTTCCCGAGCCGCTGGAATACGTGCTGGCTCCGATCGCGACAGGCGAGGACATGGCTCCGGTGGCCCGCCTGCTCGCCGCGGCCCCGGCGGGCGCCGCAACGACTCCGCGCATCCTCGACGACTGGCGCGCCCTCCTCGATCGGGAGAAGCCCGATGCCGCGGTCGTGAATCCTCCATACCATCTAATCGGGTCGGTGACGCGGGAATGCCTCCTGCGAGGCATCCACGTTCTGGCCGAGAAGCCCCTGGCGACGGAATGGCCGGACCTGGAAGCCATCCGCGGCCTGTGGCGGTCGGGCGCAGCCATTCACCCCGGCAACCCCGGCAACCCCGGCACCTCAGACAGCCCCGGCAGCTCCGGCAGTCCTGGAGTCCCCGGCGGGCCCAAGCTCATGGCCATGCTGACCATGCGCTACGACGGGGCCTTCCGCGCGGCGAAACGGCTGGTGGCCGGCGGCGCCGTGGGGACGCCCATCCTGTTCACGGCGCAGAAGAGCTATCCCCCGGAAGGCTGGGACGGCGGGCCGCGGCCCGGCTTCTACCGGAAGCGGGCCGGCTACGGCGGGACCATCCCCTGGGTGGGCATCCACGTCATCGACCTCTTTTCCTGGTTTTCCGGCTCCGGTTTCTCCGAGGTGGCCGCCGCCCACACCCTTCTGGGGAATGGCGGCATGGAAGAGATGGAGAGCGCCTCCGTCCTCCAGTTCAAGCTGGCCTCAGGGGCCGTGGCCTCGGCCAATCTCGATTTCCTGCGCCGCCGGCCCGCCGACGGAGGAGCCGCCGGCAGGCGGGCCGCCCCCTGGGGCGACGATCGCCTGCGGGTGGCCGGCGACCGCGGAACCTTGGAGGTACGGGACGGGCGTGTCCGCGTGGAGGACGCGGACGGGATCCGCTGGGTGGACCCCGATCCTCCCGCTTCCCTGTTCGCCGATTTCCTCGCCTGGATAAGCGGCGGGGCGGACATGCCGCTGACCGCGGAAGATTGCCTGAGAGCCTCCGAGGCCGCCCTGCACGCCAGGGACGCCGCCGACCAGGGCCGGGTGCTGGCCTTTTGATACGCCTCCCCCGTCCCGCCCTGCTGTCGCTGTTCCCGGGCCCGCTGGACGTCATCTCCCGGCAGACCTTCGTCAACGACTGCCTGCGCCAGGCTTCCGTGGGCCTCCTCGACACCGGGCACCGCGCCTTCTTCCTCCTCATCGCGGTGCAGCGCTTCTCCGCCGGCGACCTGTGGAAAACCCTGGTCTCCATCCCCACCGCCGTCGGCATGGCCTTGTCCGTGCTGGCGGTGCCCGTCCTCGCGGGCCTCCGGGTCCGCAAGAGCCTGGTGCTCGCCGCCGCCCGCGCCCTGTCCGGACTCTGCTTCCTCGCAGCCGCCGCCTTCCCCACCCTGGAAGCCTACGTGTTCTGGATCTTCCTGGCCTTGCTGCCGACCGCTGTCACCTATCCCCTGCTCACGGCCGTGTACCATGAGAATTACCCCCGCCGCCTGCGGGGCCAGCTCTTCGCCTGGGCGGCCATGGTGAACACGGCGTGCAGCCTGGCCTGGTATACGCTCGTGGGCCACTGGCTGGGCGCGGACAGCTCCGCCTACCGCTCGGTGCTCGTCCTTTTCGGCGCCGCCTCCATGCTGGCGGCCTGGAGCCACGCGCGCATGCCCTCCCCCCCGTCGCGCCCGCCCGGGCCGGCCGCGAAAGCGGGGCGCGGCCTGCCCGTCCTCCGGTTCTTCTCCGCCTTCCGCTGGGTCTGGCAGGACAAGGCCTTCGGCTACATGCTCGGGGTCTGGTTCCTGTTCGGGTTCGCCCTGATGATGATCAATCCCCTCAAGGTGCTCTACGTCACCGAACCCC
>CBILQL010000383.1:0-5551 GCA_966238865.1 uncultured bacterium | reverse complement strand
GGCCACCGATTTCGCCTTCCGGGCCGCCAAGGATCAGTACATCAAGATCAAGGCCAACATGGAAGTGCGGCCGGCCGACGACGATACCGGCCTCGACTTCGCGTCCGCCGCCCCGGTCCGGCATATCGACGCCTCACGGCCGGCGCTTCCGGTCCGCAAGGATCTGGACACCCTGTTCGCCCGCATCAAGGCCGCCAGCCGGGTGTTCGCGAACCGCCCCCATCTCTACGCCAGCCAGATCGAGTTCCATTTCCGCCGCGTGGACAAGCTGCTGGCCTCCACGGAAGGGACCGCCCTCGTCCACGGGGAGACCCTGGGCGAGATCAGCCTGTACGCCGAGACCAAGGCCGAGGACGGCATGATCCTGTGGCTCAACCGGGACTTCTCCTTCCGGAACATCCCCGTGGATTTCCCGCTCGATTCCCTGACCAGCGCGGCCGAGCTCCTGGTCCGCCGCCTGGACACCCTGCGCGCGGCCCCGGTGATGGAGACCTACGTGGGGCCGGTCATCCTCAAGAACGTCGCGGCGGCCGTCTTCGTCCACGAGGTGTTCGGGCACCGCGTGGAAGGGCATCGCCAGAAGGCCGTGGACGAGGGCCAGACCTTCCTCACCAAGGTCGGCCACCGCATCACCGCCCCCTTCGTAACCATCGTGGACGACCCCACCCGGGTGGGCGCCGGAGCGACGCCGCTCAACGGCTTCTACCGGTTCGACGACGAGGGCGTGCCGGCGCGCCGCACTTTGCTGATAGAGAACGGCGTGTTCCGGGACTTCCTGCTCAGCCGATCGGTGATTTCCCCAAAGGGCCGCAGCAACGGCCATGGGCGCGGCCTGCTGGGGCTGCAGCCCGTGGCCCGCATGGGGAACACCATCCTGGAAGCCACCCGGACCGTCCCGGCGGCGGCCCTCAAGGACAGCCTCAGGGCCCGGCTCAAGGCGGCGGGGAGGCCGTACGGGCTGCTGCTGCACGACATCTCCGGAGGCTTCACCTACACGGGCCGGGACCTGCCCCAATCCTTCCGCGTGGAACCGCTCTACGTCTCCCAGGTCTTCGCGGACGGCAGGCCGGACAGGGTGGTGCGCGGCGTGGACGCCGTGGGCACGCCCCTGGTCAGCCTGGGTCAGGTCTCGCTGGCCGGGGACGATCCCGCGGTGTTCAACGGATATTGCGGGGCGGAAAGCGGATGGGTCCCCGTATCGGCGGTGTCACCTTCCCTGATCCTGGAGTCCCTGGAGTTCGAAAGCCGCGCCAAGGACCAGAACCGGCCGCCCATCCTTCCGCCCCCGGCGGTGCGCCCATGAGGTTCGGCCGCAAAAGGACTGGCGGCGCCTCCCGGGTCCGGTCCGCGATCGCGGCGGCGCTGCTCGCCGCGGCCCTGCCTTCCGGCTACGGCGTCGCCGGGACCGGAGTCCTTCCCGCGTCAGGGTCCGGATCACCGCCTGCGGCGGGGCCCATCGACGAGCCGGATCCCCGGGCGCCGTCCCCGTCCCCGATACCGAAGCCGGTCCCGACCGACCTTGCCGCCCGGGACACGACCCGGGCCGCCCACGACGCATCCCTCGTGCTCAAGGCCATGGCGGGAGAGCTCCGGCGATCCCAGGACAGCCTGCGGATGGGCGGCGGGCCGCGGCCGTATTTCATCTCCTATCTCCTCTGGGACGTGGAGTCCTACCACATGCAGGCTTCCCTGGGCGCCTGCGACCTGGCAGCCCGGGATGATCAGCACCTGCTGGAGGTGGACCTGAGGGTCGGGGGCTACCGGCACGACAACAGCAATTTCCAGGGCGGAATCGTCTTCGGCCCGCGGCTGAGGCTTCCGTTGCCCCAGGAGAACGACACCGCGCTGATCAAGCTCGCCCTCTGGGCCGCCACCGATGCCAAGTACAAGGTCGCCCTGGAGCAGCTGGCGCAGAAGCGCGCCTTCCTGGAGAACCAGGCGGCCAAGGACACCCTGCCCGATTTCACCCGCCAGAAGGTGCTGGTGCAGCGGGAGATCGAGCCGCAAACCCCGCCGGACACCGCCAAGGTCATCCGGCTGGGCAAGGAGCTCAGCGGGTATCTCGCGAAGTACCCCTGGCTCCTGGAAAGCCGCGTCGGCTACCAGTACTACTACACCACCCTATACTACGCGGATACGGAAGGGGCGCGCTTCATCCAGACCATCAAGGAGCATACCCTTCTGGTCTCGCTGTTCACCCAGGCCAAGGACGGCGCTCCGATCTGGGATTACCTGCGCCTGGCCACTCGCGACCCGCTGGGTGTGGGGGAGAAGGACGGGCCGGCCTCCCTGTCCGTCCTCAAGGCGGCCGTGGATTCCATGGCCGAGCGCCTGGACTTCCTGCGCAAGGCCGATCCGTTGCAGGGCTACCGCGGACCGGTGCTGTTCGCGGGCCCGGCGGCCGGCGAGCTGCTGAACAAGGCCCTGCTGGCGCCGCAAAGCCGCCTGCGCGAGCCGCTGGGCCTCGCTTCCGAGCGCAATTTCCTGGTGGGCATGGCGGGCCGCAAGATGTTCCCCTCCGGAATCACCGTGACCGACAGCCCCTCGGCGAAGGCCTGGAAGGGGAGATCCCTGTTCGGCCATTACGGATTCGATCACCAGGGTCAGCCGGCCCGGGACATCGTCCTCATCGAGGATGGGCGGGTGCGCGACTACCTGCTCGGCAAGGTGCCGATCCTGAAGACGGGCAAGCACGAGAGCAACGGGCACTACCGCTACGGGGGCGGCTTCCCCGGCGTGGTCAGGCTCGAGGCGAAGAGCCCCTTCGCCGAACCGGACCTGCGCATGCGCCTGGCCGCCCTGGGGGCCGAGGAAGGCAACGGGTTCGGCCTCATCGTCAGCAAACCCCTGGACGAGGATGCCTTCAAGCTCCTGCGCCACCCCCTGGCCGGCCAGCTCGTGGCCTCCGAGGCCGGGGACGGCCGCGGCACTTTCGCCCTCAGCGCCCCATGCCGCCTTGACATCATCGATTCCCGCACCGGCGGGATCACGCCTGTGCGCGGGCTGTCCTTCCCGGCCATCGATTCCAAGTCGCTGCGCGACATCGTGGGGGTGGGGGATCAGCCGCACCTGCACGAGCCCCAGGCCGCCTTCTCGGTGCTCTGCCCTTCGCTTCTGTTCAGCCTGCTCGATCTCAAGGGCAATCGCGCCACGCAGCCCCGCCTGCCCTACCTTCCCTGATCCGGTCTCCTTGGAAGTCCCCGACTCGATGGGGCGTCTATCCCGCTATTCCCGGCCGCTCCCGGCCCAACCCGACAACTCGGGGCTGATGGCCCAGAGCTGAGCCTCCGTCAGGGAGGCGTACCTGTCGGCCAGGGATTGGACCGCATCCGCCAGGGCATCCCCCCGGCCTTTGCCGGGAGCGAGCCCGCGGAGGCCCGCGGGCAGGCTCGCCCGGCCGCCATTGGACCAGCCCAGCCCGTGATGGGCCGGGATGACCGCCAGCTCCACGCGCCTGTAGGCAGGGATTCCGGCGCGGCGCGCCGCCTCGCGTATGGCGGCGTCGAGGCCCCCGATGCTGTCCGCCAGGCCGTTCTTCACCGCCTGCGTTCCCGTGTAGATGCGTCCCTGGGCCAGGGAATCGACCCTGTCCCGGGTGAGCTTGCGTCCCGCGGCCACCTTGTCCGTGAAGCGCGCGTAGAATCGATCCATGTGGCGCTGGAGGATGGCGACCTCGGTGGAATCCCAGGGCCGCGACAGGGAGGTGCCGTCGGCATGCGGCGAGGTCTTCACCGTCTCCGTGGCGAGGCCGAGCTTGTCGTACAGCCCGGTGAGGACGAATTTTCCCCAGACGATGCCGATGCTGCCCAGGACCGAATTGTGGGAGGTGAAGATCCGATCGGCCCCGCAGATGAGGTAGTAGCCGCCGGAGGCCGCGACATGGCCGACGGAGGCCACCACGGGCTTGCCCGCCTTGCGCAGCAGCTCGATTTCCCGGGTCATGATGTCGGCGGCCTGGGCGGATCCGCCGGGACTGTCCACCCGCAGGACGACGGCCTTCACCTCCGGATCGAGGCGGGCGCGCCGGAGCTGCCCGGCCACGCTGCGGGCGCCGGCCAGCTCCGGCGATCCCAGCCATCGGGGGGCGCTGCGTCCCATGACCATGTCTCCCTGCACCACCACCAGCGCGATGCGGGGGCGGATTTCCCAGCCGTCCTCGCGGACGCCTTCGCCTTCCAGGCGGATCCACCCTGCGCCCTTGCCGCCGGCCAGCTCCTTGAGCTGGTCCTGGTCCACCAGGGTGTCGATGAGGCCGGCCTTGAGGGCATGGTCCAGGTTGATGTCGCCGGAGGCGAGCGACTTCTCCACGGCGTCGCGGGTCAGCCGCCGCGAGGCCGACACCGCGTCCAGGAAATGGCCCCAGCTGGAGGCGAGATAGGATTCCAGGTCGGCGCGCGCCTCCGGGGACAGGCTGGTGCGGGTATAGGGCTCCTGGAAGGACTTGTAGCGGCCGTGGCGCAGGAATTGGGGCTGCACCCCGGCCTTGTCGAAGAATCCCCGGTAGAACATCACCTCGCTGGAGAATCCGCTCACGGCGAAATGCCCGCCGGGCTGTACCGCCACCACGTCCGCGGCGCTGGCCAGGTAGTAGTTGAGGGGCGTCACCTCCTCCATGTAGGCGACCAGGCGCTTGCCCTGGGACCGTAGCGCCAGCAGGCGGCCGCGGATCTCCTCGCCCATGCCCCAGCCGGGCCGCGCGCGGCCCAGGCGTATCACCACGGCCCCGACATTCGGGTCGGCCGCGAGGAGGTCGAGGCGGCGGCGCAGCTTCAGGTAGGAGTACTCGCCGTCCCCGAAGAGCCAGGAATCCTCCTCCTCGCCTTCGGCGAAGGTGTGGTTGAGATCCAGATCGGCGACCCGTCCGTATCCGAGAAGGTACGGCGTCTTGCGATGGGTGCGGAAGCGGAGCGCCGCCTCGGGCAGGACGGGCCGCCCGCGGTCGCGGCCCGGTCCGGCTTGCGCACCCAGGCCGAAGGCGGCCGCCAGGTTGCCGGTGGCCTGGAGCCCTATCCCCAGGGAGACAGCCTCGTTGTTCCAGTCCCAGCGGGCCTGGGCGAGCAGGGACAGGGGAAGGGGGACCTGGGCGTAGAGCAGATCGCGTTGCGGGCCTTGGTCCGGGAACTCGACCCCCACGCCCAGGGAGAACGGCGCGATGAAACCCCGGGAGCCGGCGAACGGCTTGACGCCAAGGGAGAAACGGTGGACCTGGAGCGCGGGACCGGTGGTCAGGACCTTCTCGCCCCAGTAACCGGCGAGGAACGCGGGGTGGGGGCGCACCTGCAACCCGACATCGGCGTCGAGGCGATCGGCGGCGTCTTCGCGGGAGCGCCAGGCGGCGCGGATGCCCGGCGACAGCCATCCCATCATCTCCTGCGCGGTGGACAGGCCGAATTCCGCCTCGGTCTTGGCGCCGCCTTCCCAGAGCCGCGCGCCGAAGGCGAATCCCGGCGCCTGCTGATGGAATCCCCAGGCCCTGTCCCAGGCGCCGTCATACGAGGAGTCCGGTTCGCCCAGGGAGAACCCGGCTCCGGCCTCCTCGCGCCGGGAGGCG
>CBILQL010000382.1:0-5566 GCA_966238865.1 uncultured bacterium | reverse complement strand
TCCTCCAGGCCCATTTCCAGCAGGGTGTGCAACACCATGGGCGGCAGGGATTCCTCCCCCTCCACGCCCCGGACGTCCAGTGCCAATGGTCGGTGCCGCCTCAGGCCCATCACTTCCAGGTGCGTGCGGCACAGGGCCGTCTCCTCCCCCAGGCTCACCGTGCGCTCGGACGTCATCTTGAGCATCATCCGCAATTCCGCGGCCAGGGCGTTCACCAGGCGGGCGGCCATCTTCGGCTCCTTCTCGAGCCAATCGGTGATGGAGCGGAGGGAGGTGAGCAGGAAGTGGGGCTGGATGTTGTTCTTGAGGAGCTCGATCTCCAGGCGGGCCGCCTTGAGGTGGGTCTCCTGGTAGGCAGCGCCCTGGCGCGTGAGGCTGCGGGTCAGGCCGGCGTTTAGGAAGACGATGAGGCCGGTGAGGCCCAGGGGCCAGGTGAATTGCAGCTCGTAGACCGCCCCCAGGATGACTCCGGCCAGCATGCACAGGAGGCCCGCGCTGGCCAGGTGGCTGGTCTCCTTCCGGCGGTAGGCGGCCCAGCCGGCCACGCCCAGGCAGGTCCCGATGGAGGCGAATCCGAGGAGGTCCTGCGACAGCTTCACGGCCGGGAGCATGGAGCTCGGGAACATGTTGAAGATGTAGGCCTCGCAGGGCAGGTTGATGAGGAGGACGAAGGCCCCTATCGCCCAATACCATTTCCGGGCCATGGTGGTGAATTCGCTGAGGAAGCACAGGGGCATGGCTATCAGCATGATCGTGTACCCCAGGTATTGCAGGGCGTGATACCAGCGGTTGTCCACGAAGTCGAGGTCGGAGTACAGGGCGAAATAGCGCGGCAGGGTCTGCAGGACGCAGCCCAGGCAGATGAAGCTGAAAAGGGCGTAGGTCCGGTTGATGCGGGCCCGGAAATTGGCGAAGAAATAGAGGCCGGTGATGGCGATGATTCCCAACTGCGAAACAAGCAGCGCCCATTGCCCGTGGAATGCGTTCTGGAGCGGTTTCCAGCCCCCCAGCTTCACCTCTCCGATGCCGCCGGTCGCATTGAGATGGTTGGAGACCCGGATGGCCAGCAGATGATCCCCCGGACCCGCCGACGAGGACGGTATCCGCGCCGCCTGGAATATCTTTCCCGCGACCTCCTCCTCGGCCGTCCCGCCGACGCGGCCATTGGCGGCGATGAGGACGCCGTCCCAATAGATCTCATGGGCGGTGGGATTATGCACGATGTGCATGGCCAGGGCCTCGGAGGTATCGGAGCGGGAGGTGATGCGGATGCGGGCGCGATACCAGCCTATTCCGGTGTCCGGCAGCCCGTGGAGCACCCAGAAGGCTCCCGCATCGTCGACGGCCTTCCAATCGTCATCGGGCATGTCCGCCCGCGCCCAGGCGGGATCATCGCCGTGCTTGAGCCTCCAGCTCTTGAAGCGCACGATCTCCCGGGCATCCAGGTCCAGGGTGTACCGGGCGGGCCCGGCTCCCGCCGCGGCCTGCGTGGCCTCCGTGGTCCCGGAGGTCTCCGCGGTCTGGGCGGCATCAGTGGCCTCCGGTAAAGCGGCAGGGGCCGGCTGCGCGCAGAGAATGGACAACAAGGCGGCCAGGGCGGAGGCCAGGAGACGCGGGCGGAAGGCGGGCCGGCGAATCATGTCAGGCGATCAGGTTCCGGTCCCGCAGGAACCGCTCGAGGTGGGAGCGGAGCAGGGCCTCGTCGATGGGCTTGAAGAGGTAGGCGAAGACGCCCAGCCCCATGGCCTCGTCGCAGTACCGGGTATCCGCGCTCACGATGATGACGCGGTCCGCGGGAAGGCGCGCCTCCCGGAGCCACTCGAGGGAATGGAAGCCCCCGAGATTGAGATCGAGGAAGATGAGCTCGGGGCCCTTGGCCGCCTCCGCCAGGGCGAGATCGGCGTCGCCTATCCAGGCGATCTCGGCGGGCACCGTCCCCCAGTCCCCGAGGTTCTCCAGCACCCTTTCCAGCTGCTTCTGGAGCCTGCGGGCGGCGGGCGGCTCGTCCTCGATGAGGAGAATGCGCATCATCAGACCCTCTCCTTCAGTTCCTTGTACTTGGTGCGGCTGATCGGCACCTGCCGTCCGCCGCCCAGGTCCATGGCGTATTTCCCCGCCCCCTCGAGCACGATGCCCCGCATGGCCCGCATGTCCACGATAAAGCTCTTGTGGATGCGCTCGAAATGCGCGGGGAGCAGGCCGGCCAGGGTTTCCAGGGTCTTGCTGTGGAGCTCCATGCGCCCGTCGGCCAGGTGGATCTCCACGTAATCGCCCGCGCCCTGCAGGTACAGCACCTTGTCCACCGGCACCAGCTCCACCTTGCCGTGCTTGCGCACCGAGAGGTACTTGGCCGGCGATTGCCCCGTGCCCTTCGCCCCCGCGCGGTCCAGGGCGCGCTTCAGCCTCTCCAGGTCGAAGGGCTTGGGCACGAAGTCCAGCACGCCGTACTGGAAGGCCTCCAGGGCGCGGTCGGAATTGGCGGAAACCACGATGGTCTGGAAGGATCCGGCCGCCGCCAGTTTCAGCAGGTCATAGCCGTCCTCGCCGTTGAGGTTGAGGTCGAGGAGCAGGAGGTCGATGGGCTTCTCGAACAGGTATTCGCCGGCGTCGGCCAGGCTCTCCTTCACGGCCACGCTCCCGGCCCGCTCCCCGAGGATTTCCTTGACCATGCGTTCCAGCCGGCGGGCGATGACGCTTTCATCCTCTGCGATCAGAATCCGCATTCCGTGCCCCTCAATCCTTCCCGTGCCTGATGTCCAAGGCGACTTCCCAGCCGTTCTCCACCGGGCCGGACGCGAGGCTCCAGCGCCCGGGGAAGGCCTCCTCCAGGCGGGACCTGACGTAGCGCAGCCCCGTGCCCTCGCCTTTCTTTTCCTTCTTCTCCCGGGGCTTCCCGTCGTTGAAGAGGGTGAGCCGCATGCCCCCGGCGATGTCCTCGCGCCGCAGCCGGAAGCTTCCCTGCATCTTTCCCACGTAGCCGTGGGTGAGGCCGTTCTCGACCAGGGTATGCAGCACCATGGGCGGCACCCGCTCGCCCCCGGCGAGCCCGGTGCAATCGAGGCTGTAGGTCTTGTCCTGGCGCAACCCCATCACCTGCAGGTGGACCCGGCAGAGGTTGATCTCCTCCTCGAGCGGGATGGTCTTCTGGGAGGAGATGCGCAGCAGCATGCCCAGCTCGTCGGCCAGGGCGTTGACGAGGCGGGCCGCGGTCCTCGGCTCCTCCTCCAGCCAGGCGATGATGGAGTTGAGGGAGTTGAGGAGGAAGTGGGGCTGGATGTTCTTCTTCAGCAGCTCAATCTCCAGCCGCGCGGATCGCAGGTCCGTCTCGCGGTGCTCCGCCATCCGCTCCGCTATCCTCCCGCTCTGGACCCGGGCCAGGAAGATGACATGGGCGGCGACGCCGGCGGCCCAAGGCCAGGCGGTCGAGAACACGTAGGAGGCGATGCCGCCGGCCACCATGCTCAGGATGCCCAGCAAAGCGAGTCCGCTGCCCGTCTGCTTCCTCCAGACCGCCCAGCCGATGACCCAGAGGGAGGTGGCCAGGCTGAGGAGGAGGTAGACATGGTTCGCGGTGAAGATCGGCATCTTCCATGCGAGGGGCGCATACCCGGTATGCATGAAGCCCATGGGGATGGCGACGAAGAGCCCGCCGATGAGCAGCACCGGAAGCAGCCAGGGATAGGGGAAGGCCTCCGCGAAGATGAAATAATCCGGAACCAGGCTGATCATGAAATACCAGGCGACGGAGAGGCCGAGCTGGGCGGCGAAGCGCTGGCCCGGGTCCAGGTCGACGATGGCTCCCAGGTATTGCAGCACGATGGTCGCCGCGCAGGACAGGACGAAAATCGAGAAGAGCACGGTGTTGCGTCCATATCCCGCGGCGCGGTAGTTGAGGAAGCGGTACACGGCCCCGAAAACCATGACCCCGGCGAGGAAAAACAGGATCATCATCTCGTGGGAGGCCTTCAACTCCAAGGCCGTGGTTTCGCCGAGGGTCAGATTCCTGGAGTGGGGCAGGTGGATGGGCTGGTAGCCCGTCATCCGCACGGCCAGCACGTGCCTGCCCGGTCCGGTCAGATCCTCGGGAATCGCGGCGAGTTCCATCCCTCCGATCCGCTCCTCGTACATCCGCTTCCCATGGGCAGCGGGCCGCCCAATCCGCAGTCCATCCCAGTAATACTCCTGGGTCGACTGGGGCGGGTGCAGGAGGCCCAAGGTCTTGCCGGGTCCCGGCTTGGCCGGAAGCAGCACCTCCATCCGATACCATGCGGTATCGTCATGCCCCATCGATTCTCCGGCCGGACCCTTCCAGAGCGGGGCGGAATCCCAATGGGAATCGGCATGGTCGAGGGCGGCCCAGCCCGAGGAGTCTCCCGAGCGGACCTTCCAGGCACCCTCGAGGACCCGGGGGCTATCCCAGATATTCCAGACCGGGGCGGTGGGATGCGCGGGGGAGCCTGGGAGATCGGCTGCGACCGGGTGCGCACCGGCGAAAACCGCAAGGAACACCACGAGTCCCCGGATCCCCGGGGCCGATATCCTCAAATCGCGGAAATCCAAGGAAATCATGGATAGCCAATATAGACTCCGGTACGCCCTTCGGACTTTCCGCCATCGCCGAAATGCATTTTCCGCCGGTCAACGGTCCGCCGGCTTGCCCGCGCAGACCACCCGGATGCACTCGCGCAGCCATCGGTGCACCGGATCGGCATCCAGGCGCGGGTGCCAGAGGAGGGAAAGCGTGAACGCCGGCGTGGCCACGGGCAGGGGGAAGGTATGCATGCCCGCCCGGAGGATGCCGGTATGCCGTTCGGGGACGCTGGCGATGAGGTCGGTGCCCCTGGCCAGGGCCAGCGCGATCGAGAAGGAGCCGACCAGAGTGACGATGCGCCGCTCCAATCCCAGGGCCCCCAGGGCCTCGTCGATGGGCCCCAGTCCCGACCCCTGGCGGCTGACGACGACGTGCCCGCCCTTCGCGAAACGGGCCGCCGTCATCCTTCCCCGCCCCAGGGGATGCCCGGCCCGGACGACGCCGACGAACCGATCCCGGAACAGGGCCTGGGCGCGGATCTCGGGCCCCGTCACCGCCCCCACCACGCCGGTTTCCAGGTCCACGGTCCCGTTGCGGAGGGCGGAGCTTTCCTTGTCGGGTTTCTGAAGGAAGTCGAGCCGCACTCCGGGCGCTTCCGCGCCGACCCTGGCGAGGAGGGCGGGACCGAAGGTCTCGACGAAGCCCTCCCGGGTCCGCATGGAAAAGGTCCGGACGACGCGCTTCAGGTCCGGGCGCTCGGCGGGACGGAGCACCGCCAGGGCCTCCTGGACCACCTGGCCCACCCGGTCGCGGAGCTCCTGTGCCCGCGGCGTGGGGACCAGGCCCCTGCCGGCCCGGACCAGCAGGGGATCCCCCGTCGCGGCCCGCAGCCGCGCGAGCGAGCGGCTCATCGCCGACGGGCTGAGCCGCAGCTTCCGCGCCGCGCGCGCGACGCTGCCTTCCAGGAGCAGCGCGTCCAGGGTGAGGAGCAGGTTGATGTCCGGTGCCGTCATAGCGGGAAATCTATCATGACAT
>CBILQL010000381.1:0-5572 GCA_966238865.1 uncultured bacterium | reverse complement strand
GCTGGTCCCGGACGAGGATGTCCACCGCCGAGGTCCTGCGGTCCACGGCTTCGCCCGAGGTGTCGCGGATGACGATTTCCGCGGGCTTGTCGGGATAGGCGATCACCATCTGGTCGGTGGCCGCGGCGCCGCCGATCACGCCCTGGTTGGAATGGGGCGTGATGGAGGCGGTGGCCTCGCCCCGGTAATAGGTCTCCAGGGTGTCGTTCTGCGAGGTCGCCGCGGCCCGGTCGCGGAGGAGCACTTCGCCCTGCCAGATGCCGCGGGTGGCGGTCTGGGAGAGGAGGGTCAGGGTCACGTCCTCCTCGTCGCTGCCGACCTGGGTCCCGGACCTCCGGTTCACCAGGGTGATCTTGGCCGTCCGCTCGTGCACCAGGGTATCGATGCCGGCCAGCCAGTCGTCGGTGTAGCGGAGGTAGACCTTGCCGGAGTCGGGGTTCCAGATCTCATCGGGGGCCACCGGGGTGCCGTCGGAGTGGACGAAGACCAGCGAGGCGCTCTCCTCCACGTCCTGGCCGAAGCCGGCGTTGCCGCGGTAGTCGCCGCCGAACACCGGATCCACGAAGACGGCGGTGAGCTGGTCGGCGCCTGCGGAAACCTGCAGGGTGCCGGGCACGTCCGGGGTCTTGGCGCCCCGGGTCACGGGCACCTGGGCGGTGAACACGCCGGGCGACACCTGGGTCAGGGTCAGCACCTCGTCGTCGATGCCCAGCTCGGTGGCGGACACGGTGACCCGGTAGACCAGGGACGAATCCTTGGGAATGGTCTTCACCACCACGTGGACCACCGTCTGGGTGTCGTCGTAGACGGTGATGGCGGGGCCGTTGGGGACCTTGGTGAAGTACACCTCGGAGGCCTTGAAGGCGGGCCGGATGACCAAAGTGTCCCGGGCCACGTCGGCGGAGTCGAGGGGATTGATCCACACCGCGATCAAGGTGTCGGTGCCGGTGGCCTGCACGGTGTCATCGTCGGCCCGGCCGCCCGCGGGGTGCAGGAGGCTGACGTTCTGCTGGTATTCGTAGCCGTTCCCCAGCGAAATCGGGTTGGCTATGAGGGGCCTCTCGGAGTCCCCGGCCCTGCGGGTCACGAGGGAGGGCTGGACCGCGCCCAGGCCGGCCTGGGTGGTGGTCACCTTGACCCGGATGGAAGTGGCCGAGCCGGCCAGGGTGTTCCCGGGCACCTCGTTGCCGTTCCCGTCCAGGAGCTCGATGCGGGAGACGTTCCGCTCCTTGGTGTAGGCCTCGGTCATCACCTTGCTGTCCTTCCAGCCCGGGCGGGTGGCGACGGCCTTGATGGTGGTGGTCCGGATCACCTGGATGGGGCCGGTATAGGCCGGGCTCACGCCGGGCACCGGGGTCGTGCCGTCGGTGGTGTACCAGATGGCGGCTCCGGGGGTGGCGGTGGTCAGGGTCACGCGTTCCTCGGTGGGGAAGCTGCGGCCGCGCGGATTCGCCACGGGAGGAGCCACCTCCTCCACGGTCAGGGTCGCGGTGGTGCCGAACACCGGGTCCACGTAGGTGATGCGGATCTGGTCCGCGGTCAGGCAGGACAGGATCCGGTCGGAGACGCTGGGGGCGCTCCCGTCCTTGACCAGGATGCCGGTGACATAGGCCCCGGAGGCGGATTCCCGCGCCGCGACCCCGGAGACGCTGTCGCCGGAGCGCAGGCAGGAGACGGTCACGGCGGCGGAATCATTGCCCGCCACCGAGAAGTCCTGGTCGCGGACGGTGATGATGAGGCCTTCGGTGCCGGCCGGGGTGGTGCCGCTGTCGGACAGCTTCCAGGACAGGGTGGCGACCGAGTCGGGGTAGGCGATGATCAGGGAATCCGAGACCAGAGCGGCCTGGGCCGTGCCCATGTTGTCATGGCTGGCGGCGGAGGCCACGGCTTCGCCGCGGTAGCGGGCCTCGGCGCGCCCGTTGGAGTCCGTCGGCGGGAAGGCGTCGGCCAGGTTGATGGAACCGTGCCAGGTCGCGCGGCTTTCCGTGGGATCGGATACCAGGTTCAGGGCGGCGCGCTCGCCGTCGTCGCCGATGATCGTCCCGTAGCGCAGGCTGTTCAGCAGCAGGCCGACGGCCTTGGTCGGCACGGACCCGTAGGCGTAATCGTCGTTGTAGCGGAAGTAGAGTCTGCCCTTGCTGGGCGGCCACACCGTCCCGGCGGGGAGCGGGGACCAGTTCTCGTCGGTGAACTCGAGGCCGGCGGCCTCCTGGACATTCTCGTCGAAGCCGGCCGTGCGCACCGCCACGTCGCCGTAGACGGGGTCGCGGTACTCGACCTTGAGCTGGTCTCCGACCGGGGAGACCTGGAGGGTCCCGTCGCGGCGGGTCTTGGTGAAGTTGGAGACCCGGATCTGGCCGACCAGCAAAGTGTCCATGATGCTGAGCACGACGCTCTCGCTGTCGATGCCGAGGCGTTCGCTGGTGATCATGGCGGTATAGACCAGGCGGGGGTCGGGCCGCTGGTCGCGGATGACGACATATACCACGGTGTCGCCGGATCTGTAGCTGGTGATGGGGGCGCCGCCCCGGGTGTCGGAGAACCAGGCGACGGCGTTCACGTTGGCGGCGCGCACCCGCAGGGTGTCGGAGGCGAAGTCCTGGGGATCGCGGGGATGGGTCCAGGTGGCGATGACGGTGTCGAAGAGGCCGCTCTGCAGCGTCCCGTCCCCGTCGGCCCCGGAGCCGGTGATCCGGAACTGGGGCGTGACCCGGTACACCGAGCTGTCCGTCGCATGCGCCGGGTTCGCCAGGGTCGGCGTCTCGTCATCCCCGCGGGCGCGGGTCAGGGCGGCTGCCGGCATGGCGGCGAGGTTGCTCGGCGCGGTGCGCAGGCGGAGCTGGTAGGCGGAATCGGCCTCGGTGAGGGCGGCCGGGCGCGCCCCGGCGCCGTCCAGGATGGTGAGGCGGGAGCCGTCGTAGCAGGTGCGGGCGAACTGGGTGGTGGTGATGACGCCCGAGCCGGAAGTGGGCGCTCCGGTGGTGCTGATGGTGAAGGTGATGGAACGGTTGATGATGCTGTCGGTCGAGGTCTCCCGGAAGTCGGTGGAGACGGTGATGGAGTTGGACGCGTTGTTCCGCAGGGCGATGATATTGTCGAGGCGCATCAGCCAGCTGCCGGGCTGCTGGAGCTGGAAGCCGGCCGGCGCGATGGCAGTCGCGCTCTGGGCGGGGGAGAGGCTGCTGTTGGAGACGGTGGAGCGATCGGGGGCGTAATCGCGGAGGATGAGGTTCAGGATGCCCCGGACCACGGAGACCAGGCTGTCCGGGCGCTGGGGGGGGATGATGCTGAAGGTGCCGCCCGTGAGCTGGGCCAGCTCGCGCAGTCGTCCGAAGTTGGAGGTGTCGGTGCCGCCGCCCATGAAGATGGTGTAGACCGGGGGCATGTTGGCCTTGATGGTGTCGAGGTAGGCGAGGGGATTGGCGTTAGGCTCCGTGGGGCGGCCGTCGGAGATGAAGATCACCGCCTGCTTCGAGGTCTTCCGCATGGAGGTGTTGTTGAGCCAGGACTTCGCCAGGCTCAGGGATTGGGTGTAGTTGGTCCCGAAGCCGTGCCTGACAACCGCGGCGTTCCGGAGGGTGTTGAGGTTCGCGTTGCTGTTCAATTGCAGCAGGGATTGCTGATCCGTGACCGAGCCGGCGAAGCCGATGTAACCCGCCGTGGAACCGTCGGATATGGAATCCATGTATTCCACGGAGCGGCGGTAGGCGTTGACGCGTTGGGAGAAGGGATCGCCCGAGTTCTCGTAGCATCCCGTGCGGCTGTTCAGCTTGGGTACGCTGATGTTGAGGAAGGGGACCAGGACCGTACCCGTGGTGGAGGAACTCTGGCAGCCGCGTGTACTGAAGTAGTAGGTCGTGTCCCGCCCGTCGGAGCTGACCCACGCGAACTTCGCCTCCATGCTGCCGCTCTGATCCAGCACGAAGGCGATGTCGGCCTCCCCGCCGATGCGCGAGGACGATCGGCACAGCGAGAGGCCGTCGTTGTCGATGCGCGTGACGTTCGAGGGCACCGTGATGGTGGTGCCATTCAAGGCGTCCAGATCGAGGCAGCGCTTGAAGGACGTGCCGGCAATCACCGTGTCCCGGCTCACCAGATCGCAGCGCCGCGTCTGGGCCGAGGACGGCAACGCAGCGGCCAGCATCCCCATGGCAAACAGGACCGCCCGGACTCGCGGCAGCCGTCGACTGCGCGCGGAGGCGTCGTCCGGGATTTCGGGGCGGTCCGGGTAAGTCGGGGTCGAGCCTAGCATGGTTGTTACTCCAGGTTCTCCAATATCCGTCAGGCGGATGGATTTTGGCAATGGCATAGTCTTCGGTACGGCCGCATGCCGTCCCGCAAAGTATATCATTGCAAAACTCCAAAAAGGAGATTCTCTGTCCCCGCCTTGATTATGGGAAGACCGGAGGGGGGAGTAAAGGATTTTCCGCCGGAGCGCAATGGAGGTTGATCGGCTTTTTGGGAGCCAACCTAAAGTGATCCTGCACTACTTATATCCACTTTCTCCCGTCGGACAAAAGGTTTTTTTTCGTTCCCGATCCGTCTGGGAGGCGGACAGGCGGTCCCACGACCGCTTTTGCAGCGACTCCCTCCCCGGAACCCGGGGGATTCGCAATCCGCCCTAATGCATTGGAAGGGAAGGAATTAGTCAAATCACTGGCCGTCCTGCTCCCGGTCGCGACGGCCGGACGGTCCGTCCAGGGAGGGAATCGGCGGGTCCGGGAAGCATCAAGTAACGACCAGGTTACGGAGGCGCCGGTTTTCCGACTCCGGCGTCGTTTCGGGAAGGCGCGGAAGTCCGGTTCGGGGCGGATTCCGGTTTGTCGAACGGGTCGCATCCTTGCTATTTTTAACGGGATGCTGGCATGCGCGTTGCCGGCGAAGCCCGCGGCGAGTGGATTCGGGGCTTCGTTCCAGGCGGTGGATTCCACACGGGGAGCCCGGCTGCTTTGTCGGAATACGTAATCATCGGCGTTTTCGCCCTCACCGGGCTGCTCTTCGCCGGCGCGGCCCTGGTCGTGTCGCGCCTGCTCGCGCCCCGTTTCCCGGATCAAGGCAAGAAGCTTGACGCCTACGAAAGCGGCGAGGATGCCATCGGGACGGCCCGGATCCAGTTCAAGGTGGGATATTACCTCTTCGCCCTGGTCTTCCTGGTGTTCGACGTCGAGGCCATCTTCCTTTTCCCGGCCCTTTCCGTGCTGCGGGACGCCGGCGCCGGGCAGTCCGGCGGGCCCCTGTCCGGGGTCTCCGCCGCCTTCATCCTCGGGGAACTGCTGGTTTTCGTGGCCATCCTGGCCTTCGCACTTGCCTATGCCTGGCGGAAGAAGGTGCTGGAATGGGAATGATCCGGAATCCCGCGGAGTCCATGCCCCCCGCGCCGGGCGGCGCGCCGCCTGACCAGTGGGGCGCCGTCAACGCCGTGGACTGGGTGGTGGGCTGGGCACGCGCCAACTCCCTGTGGCCGCACGCGTGGCAGCGAGCCCATGTCCGCCGCTTCGGCCCTGAGCTTGACGCCCCACACCACCACGCCGGCTCCCACCCGCACGATCGCCAGCACCGACACGGGAGTGAA
>CBILQL010000380.1:0-5572 GCA_966238865.1 uncultured bacterium | reverse complement strand
TACGGTGTATGCCATGGGCTTCGTACAGGCCACGGAAGCGTACCTGCCGCCGGGACCGCCCAGTTCCATCCGTCCCAGGACCGGTGCGGGGGGAACGCGGGAGGGACGGGCCCAGGGCATCAGGCTCGGAAATCCGGCGGGTGGCGCTTTGGGCATCCTGCTGCCTGGAAACGTCGATGCCGCGGGTCGCCGGGATTCCGGATTCCAGGATTACCGGCTTCGGGATTCCCGGCCGGAGAGCGGGAACACGGTTTTCCGTCGGCCGAATTAATACCTTTGTAAGCGCTCTTCGTCCACGGGCCGTAGCCAATCGTGGTCCGCCGGAGTCAGTGACTCAGAGACATCGAACCAAGGGCGGCTCAGGCATGAATCTCGATCCCTTCGGCGATCCCTTCCGGCTCAGCGCGGGTTTTTCCCCCGCCGACCTCTTCAGGAAACCCCGCTATGGGGGAGGCGTGCGCGCCCCCAAGAAGCCGGAACCGGCACCGGCCGAGGAGCCCGCCCCGGAGCCGCTGTCGGACGGGTCCGAGGACGCAGAATCGTCCCCGGCCAAGGAGGCGACGCCCGCCGAGAAGGCTGTGCTCTCCAATCCGAAATGGGAGGTCGAGGACGTGGGCTTCAACGAGGAGACCGAGATCTCCATCGAGGCCAAGATTCCCGAATCCCAGGCCCACAAGACCAAGGTGGAGTTCGAGCTGTTCGGCAAGACCCCGGATGGCCCCGAGAGCATTTCCAAGGCCCAGGGCAACGTCGCGGACGGCAAAGCCAAGGCCAAGGCCAAGATCCCCGTCTACATCCCCCAGTACAAGGACGCGGACGGCAACCACCTGCCCAAGGTGGACTACTACTTCACCGCCAAGCACAGCGCCTCGGACCTGTTCCAGGACGACAAGGTGGTCAAGACCGTCGACCATATGGCCGAGCGGCACATCCAGTCGCACATCCTGCAGGACGTGACCTTCGCCACCGGCAAGAGCTTCATCAGCCCCGTGAACGCGCCGGCGCTCCAAAGCATGGTGGGCAGGGTGAAGGAGTGGAAAGCCAAGTATCCCGACGCCAAGATGGCGATTTTCGGCCATGCGGACGCGGTGGGGCAGGAGGAGCCGAACAAGAAGCTGTCGGAGCGCCGGGCCGAATCCCTGTTCGCCCTCCTGGCCAAGGACGCGGGGAAATGGAAGCGCCTGTACGACGAGGAGAAGTGGGGCCTGTCGTCGACCCAGGAGCTCTTGAAGCACCTGGGGCATGATCCCGGGGCCATCGACGGCCAGGACGGGCCGAAGACCCAGGCCGCGGTGAAGGAATTCCAAACCAGCGAGGGGATGGCGGCGAACGGCAACGCGGACGCGGCCATGCGGGAGGCACTATACGAGGCCTACTTCGCCTCCTGCAACACCGAAGCCATCGTCACCAAGGACTTCGATTCCATCGACGGGAAGCCGTTCACGGGATGCAGCGAGTTCAACCTGGCGCAGTCGACCCAGGGGGCCTGCGAGGCGAACCGCCGGGTGGCCCTGCAC
Organism: uncultured bacterium; assembly: GCA_966238865.1. Lineage (GTDB taxonomy): Bacteria > Fibrobacterota > Fibrobacteria > UBA11236 > UBA11236 > CBILQL01. Next base: position 4,055 of record CBILQL010000380.1, on the reverse strand, counting down.
CTCCTCAAGTCTAACAAGAACTTCCCCATCCAATATCCCTGCAAGCAGGGCGACGTCGCGCCCTGCAAGAAGCAGAAGGACCGCAAAGGCGCCCGCCGCACCGCCGGTTTCGGCTGCCTGTTCTACGATCAGCTGATCCTGGAGCCGCCGAACCCGGCCGAGGACAAGCCGAAGGCACCCCTCTCCAACCTGCGCTGGAGCGTCGAAACGGCCTGGTGCGGCGACGAGGCGAAGCTCCTGGCCGATTCCGGCCTGGCCGACGGTACCGAGGTCGCGATCAAGCTGAAGGCCGGGGATCAGATATGCGAGGAGGCGAAGGCCAAGGTCCAGGGCGGGAAGCTCGAGTACGCCTGGAAGGTGCATTCCGTGGGCTTCGCCTACGACGCGGACAAGAAGCCGAAGCCCGAGGTGGAGGTCGTCGCCGAGGTCAGCGAGAGCGGGAAGCAGAACTCCCCGGAGAAGCCCCTCAAGGTCAGGAAGCTGGTGGAGGCCAAGGCCGAGGAGTACAGCGACTCCCACGACTGGGGCGAGAAGGGCGGAACCAAGTACCGGGTCAAGGGGCATTTCTTCCAGGGCATAGCCGGGAACAAGGCCAAGGTGACGCTGAAGAAGAAGGTGATGAAGACCTGGGGCGCCACCTACGTCACGGTCAAGCCCGCCGGGATCTCCGATGCGGGCGGGGGCTTCCCCTGGGCGGGCATGCGCTGGGCCCGATGCCCGAAGGGTTCCATGACCCCGAACGAGTACTATGACAAGGGGAAATGGAACAAGATCGACTTCAATTTCGGCGGCGATTTCGGGACCCTGCCCATCATCAGGACCGGCGAGAAGTACCACTGGGTCCATTCGACCGCCAACGAGTTCCCCGGGACCTTCCCCGAATACAAGTGGGAGGACCACCAGGCCAAGCGCGACACCTGGATCAAGGACTCCAACAAGCGCTGGACCGGCGTGCACGCCCTCAAGCGCAAGGGCTGCGCGGCCCCCAGGGAGAAGCCCTGCTGCAGCTACGAGGTCGAGCTGGATTTCACCATGGACAAGGTGGACGCCTTCGGGGACGACGTCATCTGCCTGGCGCCGGGGCCGCTGCGCTCCAATGCCGGGCTGATGTTCTACGACGATTCCCGCATCCCGATGTGCGCCCATGAGGTCGGGCATCTCGTGGGACAGCCGGACGAGTATGTCGGCGGCGCCGTCAACCCCGACGTGAACGGGGACGGCGCGGTGGACGGCCACGACAGCACCACCTTGATGGGCGGCGACCTGGCGGATCCGAACAACCAGATCAAGGTCCGGCATTACCGGAACTTCGCCGCGCAGCTGCGCAAGCTCTACAAGAACAACGGCGGCAAGGACGAGGAATGGATCGTGTCGCCAACGGGGACGGGAGCCAAATGAATACCGGAACCATGACAAAATTCGCGGACCTGTCGGAAGCCTGGTTCGCCGGCGCCGAACCGGCCAAGGCCGGATCCCGGATCGAATACCGCACCGCGACGGGCCGCGTGATCGCGCCCGGCATAACGCTTTGCGACGACAGCATCGTCGTACGGGGCGACGGGACCGTGGAATTCCGGCGGCGGGGCGACCTGGGGGAGCGGGAGGATTTCCCACCCGGCTACTGGACCTCCGCCTGCGACCCGTCCCAGGTCGAAAGGCTCTGGGAAAAGCTGGGCGATCTGGGGCCGGACAGCTTCCCCGCCCGCGTCGCCGATCCCGGGGACACCGTGGCGTTCCTGACAGGCTATGTGGCCGGTCGGGTCCATACCCTGACGATCGGACCCTCCGATCCCACCCGGCCCGCCCCCGGGGACGCCTTCATGCAGGAGCTGTACCCGATCCTGCGCCTGCAACGGTCCGCCGCATGCCATTGGTCCGTCCTGTGCTCCCTGGCCGGCATCGTCCGCACCGCCGAAGGAGCCGAGGCGGAGATCCGGTTCCGGAATCCGGGCGCCCGGGCCATCGGCCTGGTCTTCGACGGCCAGCAGGGCACGTCGGATTTCCATCTCCGGTTCGCCCAGGATCGGGAGGAAATCCCGTACCCGGAATGGCATCATTGCGACAATCCCCCCGCGGATGCGGACAAGATCCGGCTGGTTTCCCTGGAGCCAGGAGAGGAGATCGTCCGGAAGGTCCGATTTCCGTGCAGCTTCCCGGACAGCGGCAAGTATATCGGAAAGTTCTCCTATCGCCAGCCCCGCTACCTGGATTCCCTCGCGGGCATTCCCATCCTGACTGGAGTCGCATACACCGAAGTGGCAGAATTCACCGTATGATGCCAGGCATACGGATTCTGGCCGTATTCGTTTCCTTTGCATCCCTCCCGGCCCTTGCCGAAGACGGACGGTTTTCCGGAGTTCAGAAGCTCGCGGAGCGCATGCTGAAGCGCACGCAGGACAACCAGGATTCGGCATACTGCGAACGCATCTCCACCGTCGCGAAAGGCGGCTGCATCGGCCCGGGCCGGATGACGCAGCGGATCCGGATCGGCCGCGACGGCCTGGTCGAGATCTGGGTGCATCAGCCCTCGCCGGGAAGCGGCGGGCCCGTCGGATACTCCCGGGGACGGATGGACGTGGCGCAATGGAACGGTTTGCTGCGCAAGCTGGCGGTCATGCGTCCGGAGCCGTTGCCGCCCGGCATGCCCATGCCGCTTCCGCCCGAACCGGATATCCCTGTTCCTGTATTGACCCTTTCGGATGGGATGAACAAGGCCGAATTCGGGAATGCGGGACCTTCTCCAGGCTCCATCGGAGACGCATTCGCCCAGATCGACATCCTGGCCCGGAACGCGACGGACACCATCTGGACGCTGGCCCTGGTCCGTCCCAAGGCGGAGATCCGCAAGGACAGCATCCATGTCACCGCGGAGTGGTCCTGGCGCGGGCCGGCCGGGACGCGCAACCTCTTCTCCCGGCAGGCGGGCGGGGAAGGCTGCGGAAAGGCAGCCTTCAAATGGTACCTCGACACGTCGGAAGCCACGGTGGAATGGCGGACGGCTACCGCTACTCCGGGGAAGGGCCGGGGCATGAGCTGGGAGCTGCCGATTTCCAAGGCGGCCCCCTTGCGTCTCGCATTCCCTCATCAAGGCCAGAAAGGCAAGGCCAAGCGCGTAGGCCTGCTGGACGGCATCGGGATTCGCCTGATACCTGCAGGCTCGAAGGATACCGTATCGGCGACCCTGTCCACGGATCGCTTCGCGTTCTGAACACCCGATTACCCCAAGGGTGAACGCGAAACAGGATTGAGGACTGCCGGTAACCTGGACCGGAGTCCGCGGGTTCCGGTCCCGATCGGTGGTATTCCCTTCCCGTACCTGTAGAGTCGGAAAGGACGGCCCGAAACTACCAACATGGAGTTTGGGAAAAAACGCACAACTTGTGCGAACATGTACGCCATATCACGGGGTGCGTTCTTCTTCGAAATGTTATAACTTTGATGAATGCTTTTCGCTAATGCACGGAGGCGGCGATGAGAGCAGCGATGGAAAGGTCCGTTCCTTCCAAGGGCGCGGGCAAGCCCGGTCACAGGAAAACCATGCTGAGCTTCATCGGCGAAGAAGACGGCCTCGCCGCCTATCTCCGGGAAGTCAAGCGCTACCGCAGCCTGTCCCCCCAGGAGGAGCGCCTTGTCCTGGAGCGGATACATGCCGGCGACAAGGCCGCCTTCCGCACCTTGATCGAGGCCAATCTCCGCTTCGTGGTGGCCGTATGCCGCCGCTACCAGCACCAGGGCGTCAGCCTCACCGACCTCATCGGCGAGGGCAATCTCGGCCTCATCCGCGCCGCCCTGAACTTCGACGTGACCAAGTCCTGCCGCTTCATCACCTATGCCGTATGGTGGATCCGCCAGCGCGTCCTGCAGGTCCTGTCCGAGCAGGGCCGCTGCCTCAGCCTTCCCCTGGGGAAGACATCGGCCATGCAGAAGGTCTCCCAGGCCCATAAGTCCCTCGAGCAGAAGCTGGGCCGCTCGCCGACCCTGTCCGAAGTGGCGGACTCCATGTCCATGAAGGAGATGGAGGTCCAGAGGCTGCAGGTGCTGCGGCTGCCTTCCGT
>CBILQL010000379.1:0-5585 GCA_966238865.1 uncultured bacterium | reverse complement strand
GGAAGCTATCTCGCATGTGAGCGAAGGCGGCCATATCGGCAAGGTGGTGATGAGCCACACCGCGGACCGGCTCGTCGATGCCACGGAAGAATGCCAGCAGGCGATGAAGAGGATCCTGGCGAACCCCCGAACCATGCCGGCCAAGCAAGGCAGGAGAAGCGCGGCCAGACCTTCCGACACGAGGATTGCCGTCATCGGGGCCGCGGGGCGATTTCCGAAGTCCAAGGACATGGACGCTTTCTGGAAGAACCTGGCTGGGGGCGAGAATTGTATCTCCGAGGTTCCGGAGCAACGCTGGGGCGGGCGGGATTTCTATGGCGGCCCCGGGATCGAGGAGGGGAAGGCCAATAGCAAGTGGATGGGAGTCCTGGAAGGCGTCGACTGCTTCGATCCGCAATTCTTCAATATCTCCCCCGCCGAAGCCCGGGCCATGGATCCCCAGCAGCGCCTGTTCCTGCAAGCCTGCTGGAACAGCATCGAGAACGCGGGCTACAACCCCCAATCCCTGTGGGGCGCCAAGTGCGGAATCTTCGTCGGCGGCGGGCACGGGGACTACCATCAGATCTCCCGGGAAGAGCAGCTCAAGGCGGAAGGCTTGATGGGAGGCGCCGCGTCCATCCTGCCCGCCCGCTTCTCGTATTTCCTGAACCTGAAAGGGCCGTCGGTCGCCATGGACACGGCCTGTTCCTCCTCCCTGGTCGCCCTTTGCAATGCCTGCGACAACCTGGTGTCCGGGGCATGCGATACGGCCCTGGCCGGCGGCGTCTACGTGATGTCCACGCCCTTGATGCAAATCCAGACCTCCCAGAGCGGCATGCTGTCCAAGGACGGGCGATGCTACACCTTCGACCAGAGGGCCAACGGCTTCGTGCCCGGAGAGGCGGTGGGCGTGGTTTTCCTGAAGCGCCTGGAGGATGCGGAACGCGACGGGGATACCATCCAGGCGGTGATCAGCGGCTGGGGCGTGAACCAGGACGGCAAGACCAACGGCATCACCGCCCCCAATCCCGAATCGCAAAGCCGGCTCGAGACGGAGGTTTACCGGCGCTTCGGCATCGATCCGGAGGACATCCAGATGGTGGAGGCCCATGGGACGGGGACCAAGCTCGGCGATCCCATCGAGGTCGAGGCCTTGAATACGGCGTTCAAAGGCTTCACCCGGAAAACCGGCTATTGCGCCCTGGGATCCGTGAAGAGCAATATCGGCCATTGCATGTCGGCCGCGGGCATTTCCGGATTCCTGAAGGTCCTCCTGTCCCTGAGACACAAGCAGATTCCGCCCACGGTGAATTTCGAGAAGCTGAACGAGCATATCGACCTCGAGGACAGCCCCTTCTTCGTGAATACCCGGCTGCTCGATTGGGAAGTCCCGCCGGGGCGCATCCGGCAAGGGGTCGTGAGCTCCTTCGGCTTCAGCGGGACCAACGTCCACGTGGTCCTCAGCGAGCACCGGGCGAAGCCCGCGGCGGCGGCGGAACCCGCGGCGCCGGCCCTCATCCCCCTTTCGGCCCGGACCCGGGCCCAACTGACGGAGATGGCGCTGGAACTGGCCCGGCACATCGCGGAGGAGAAGGTGTCCCTGGCGGACCTGGCCTATACCCTCCAGGTCGGCCGCATGCCCATGGAACATCGCCTGGCCCTGGTGGTCTCCAGCGGGCAGGAATTGGAGACCCGGCTGCTCGCCTATGCCCGGGGAGAGAAGGTCGAGGGGATCCATACGGGCACTGCCGTGCAGGGGAAGGAAAAATCCAAGGCTAAAGGCGCGAAGGAGCGCATGGCGGCCCTTATTCAAGACAAGGACTGGCGGGCCATGGCCGAGGCCTGGACCCGGGGCGAGGATCTGGATTGGAACCGGCTCTACCTCGGGAGCCATCCCAGGCGCGCCATTCTGCCCGCCTATCCTTTCGCGAAGGAGAGGTATTGGCTGCAGACCGGCGGCCTGGAGCCGGCGGGTGCGGACAGGATCGGGCGGCTCCATCCCCTGGTGCATCAGAACGTCTCGAATCTCCGGGAGTCCAGGCACGTGTCGGTGTTCGATCGCGAGGACTCCCTGCTCAAAGACCATCGGATCCGCATCCATGGCATGGACGGACAGGTGGTCCTGTCCGGCGCCGCCCTCATGGAAATGGCCCGCTTTGCCGCGCGCAACAGCTTCGGGACCTCGGTGGAGGGAATGGACATCGAGCTGCGGAACGTGGTCTGGCTGACCCCCTTGATTCTGGGCCAGCCGGCGCCGGTCTCCATCCGCATGCTGGATGAATGGGAAGAGCCCGATGGGCGGCAGGGGGCCGGTTTCAGCATCGCCAGTCCGGATGGTGATTTCGAGACGGTCCATTGCGAGGGTGAGGTTCTCTTTTCCGAGCCTGGGCAAAGGCCCTCGCTCGACCTGGCCAAGCTGGCCGGCCGCATGGGCCGGGACCGGTTCGACGCCGCCGGATTCTATGCAGGACTTGCGCGCATGGGCATGCCCTACGGAATCGCCCATCGCCGCGTCGCGGAGGTCAAGGTTGGCGTGGACGAAGTCCTTGCCGAGGTCCGCATGGATGGCGACCCGCATGGCGGTCCCGAGTATCCTCCCGGCGTGCTGGACAGCGTGCTGCAATCCTCGCTCTGCCTGGTCGCCGACTTGCGTGAGGAGCAGCAGGCTCCCCTCCCCTTGTCGATTGATGGGATCCGCTTCCTCGGCCGATTCGAGGCTGAGATGTACTGCTGGAGCCGTCCTTCCCGGGAGAAGCACAAGCTCGACATCGACGTCTGCGACCGGAATGGTGCCGTCCTCCTGCAGATCATCGGGCTCGCGTCCCGGAAGGATTCAGGACGCCCGGCCCCGGCACCCCAGGACTTCGATGAAGGGTATTACCAGGATTTGATCGGACGGATCCAAAGACGGGAACTTTCCATCATGGATGCAGCCGGCATCGGCTAGAGGAAGCGATGAACCAGGAATTGCTCGATATTTACGGAAACCTGCGCGACGGCAAAATCACCGCCCAGGAAGCCATGGACCGCATCCGGTCCGTGAAGGCCGGGAACCACAGCCCCGGGCCCCGGCTCCTGTTCGCCTGCCCGGAGTGGATTCCCGGGAATCCGCCCGCGGGGGGCTCGGGGAACTTCGATGAGAGAGTAGTCGTTCCCATCCCCCTCGCCGAAGGGGACATTACCGAGTGCTATCTGGGCGCCATCGACACAGTTTTCGCGCGTGTCAAGCACCTGCTGGGCCTCGGGTCCTCGCGAAGGCGCCTGGCCCAGATCATCCTGGACGCCGGCAGGCAGGAGGGATTGTTCCCGGGCCTGAACGGCTTGCTGAAAACCGCCGCCATGGAAGACCCGAACTTCACCGGGCAAATCCTCCTGGTCTCCGGGGACCTCAAGGACGCGGAGCTGGCCGATCTGTTGGAAAGGGAAGCCTCCGCGGCCGGCGATTCCGTCGTGCGGCACGTCCAAGGCAAGCGGGAAGTGCTCGCCTACCGCGAAATCCCGGCGCCTGCATCAAGCGGGTCCGGCAATCCCTTCAAGGAGAACGGCACCTACGTCATCTCGGGCGGAGCAGGAGGCCTGGGCGCGAAGATCGCCGGGCATATCCTGGCCTCGGCGGAAAACTCGGCCGTCCATCTCCTCGGCCGCTCCGATGTGCAGATCGGGAATCATCCCTGGTTCCGGGCCTGGCAGGAATCCGGGCGCGTCCGGTATCACAAGACCGACGTGGCCGACCTGGCCGAGGTGCAGGACTGCGTGCGCAGGATTCGGGAAAGCGGAAATCCCATCAGCGGCGTCATCCATTGCGCCGGCATCCGGAAGGATGAATTCCTGGTCCGGAAACCGGCGGACCGCCTTCGGGAAGTCCTGTCCCCCAAGGTGGACGGCTGCGTGAACCTGGACCGGGCGACCGCGGACCTGGAGCTGGACTTCTTCGCCTGCTTCTCCTCGATGTCTTCGGTGACCGGGAATATCGGGCAGGCCGACTACGCCGCCGCCAACGGCTTCCTGGACGCCTTCGCCCATCACCGCAACGCCCTCGCCGCCGCCGGCCAGCGCCGCGGAACCGCGGTTACCATCAACTGGTCCCTGTGGGAAGAAGGCATGGGGGTAACGGCCGCCGATCAGGAGCGCCTGAAGGCGGACTACGGCATGCTGCCCCTCCCCTCCTCCGTCGGCGTCGAGGCCTTCCAGGCCTTGCTGGGCTTCCGGCGGGAGCAGGTCCTGGTGGCCTGGGGAGATCCCGGCAGGATGAAGGAAGCCTTCTTCGGCCGGACCGCAAGCAGGGGGCCCGCCGCACCGCGTCCCAAGGCGGGAAGCGAGGCCGAGGGCCCTATCGATCCGGAGCTGCTGCGCGAAACCCGGAACTATCTCAGGGCGGAATTCTCCTCCATCCTGGGCATCCCGAGCCAGGAAATCGATATCCGGGGCGCTCTCGAAGTGTACGGGATCAACTCCATCCTAGCCCTGCGGTTAATCAACAAGCTGGAGAAGAGCCTGGGAAGCCTACCCAAGACCTTGCTCTTCGAGTACCAGAGCATAGAGGCCCTGAGCGGCTATTTCATCCGCGAGCATGGCGAAGCCCTGGGAAGGCTCCTCGGATTATCCGCCGGGACGGCTCCGGACGCGCGACGGAACGAGCCTTCCCCCGCCGCGACCGGCACCCGCCTCGCAAGCCGCCGCCCGAAGCCGTTCCTATCCAGCCGCCGCTCCCTCGGATCCCCGGGCGGGAGCGCCGCCCACAGGATCGCGATCGTAGGCTTGAGCGGAAGGTACCCGGAGTCTCCGGACCTCGAACGGTTCTGGCAGAACCTGTTGCAGGGAAAGGATTGCATCGTCGAGGTGCCGAAGGAGCGGTGGGATTGGCGTCAATACTATACCCAGGACCGCGCCGAGCCGGGGAGGCACTACAGCAGATGGGGCGGATTCATCTCCGGCGTGGATGAATTCGATCCCAGGTTCTTCGGCATCTCGCCGCGGGAAGCGGAGAATATCGATCCCCAGGAAAGGCTGTTCCTCCAGCATGCCTGGATGGCCCTCGAAGACGCCGGCTATACCCGGGCGAGCCTGGCCGAGATCGGCGAGGGGAAGATAGCGGGAAAGGTCGGCGTCTATGCGGGCGCCATGTACAGCGAGTACCAGCTGTTCGGCGCCCAGGGTGTCCTGGCCGGCACGGGACGGGCGGTTCCCGGCAGCTATGCCAGCATCGCGAACCGGGTATCCTACTTCCTCGATATCCATGGGCCCAGCATCGCCCTGGACACCATGTGCTCCTCCTCCCTGAGCGCCATCCACCTGGCGGCCCAGGATCTGAAGGCCGGCCGCACCAATCTGGCCCTGGCCGGAGGCGTGAACGTCTCCATCCATCCCGGCAAGTATCAAATCCTGAGCGCCGGGCAGTTCATCTCCTCCGACGGCCATTGCCAGAGCTTCGGGGTCGGGGGAGACGGATATATCCCCGGCGAAGGCGTCGGGGTGGTGGTCCTGAAGCGCCTGGCGGATGCCGAGCGGGACCGGGACCCTATCCACGGCATCCTGGCCGGCAGCGCCCTGAACCATGGCGGCAAGACCAATGGCTACAGCGTCCCGAATCCGGTGGCGCAGACCGA
>CBILQL010000378.1:0-5589 GCA_966238865.1 uncultured bacterium | reverse complement strand
GCCCTTGGGCTCCGCAGCCGGCCGCAGCAGAAGGGGGTATTCAGACAGACCCTAGCACCAGGTTGGCGGGTATCCGCAAGAAATCAGGATATCACTTCCTAGAATACGATATGGTCTGCCGCACCTCTGAAGCACAATCCTCCTGAGTTGATCGATTCTTTTTCTGCGTTGACCTATTGCTTGTAAGCGCCAGCTGATTGGCCCTGAGTAGGACCCAGGCGCCCATCTACACTGCCTTGGATTGCTCATGGGCGGGCTGCTACCATCGCACAATCGGCTCTGGCCAGGAGGGAGCCGCGAATGACCGGAAAACGACCCGGGATGCACCTCGATTCATAGGAGTTGACCCGCGCACACTGGTGTTCGATTGGAGGGAGCCCGCAGGCTGCGGAAAGCCGATAAACGGCTTCGAGCCACTTCGCGATTCCTGGAACGCATGGGGCCGAGGAAAGCCGGCGGGAAAAAATCCCTTTTGCCGTCTTCGGCATTGGGATTTTTTCCGCCTCGTAAAAACCCGGGGTTAATGCCGAAGAAGAGAATGAATACGAGTCATGAGTTCATAAGCAGAAAAGGGTTTTACCAAATAGTCGTCCGCGCCGAGCTCGAAGCCGCGCATCACGTCCTCGTCCGCGCCCATGGGCGTGATCATCAGCACCGGCAGGCGCTGGGGGCCGGAGAGCCTGCGCAGCTCCGCGAGCATGGCATGGCCGCCGATGGCTTCGCGCCGGAGGTCCAGGATGCACAGGGAGAAGCCGCCCGCCCCGGCGGCCTGCAGGACGGCGGCGGCGTCGCGGCAATGCGTCACCTCGAAGCCCTCGCGGCGCAGGCTGGCCGCCACCGCGTAGGCCACCGACTCGTCGTCCTCGGCGAGCAGCACTCGGTTCGCGGGGCGCCAGGCGGGTTCGTTCTCGCCGACCACGCGGCCCCGCCCGTTGGACTTGGCCTGGAACAGGCAGCGATCGGCCTCCCCCAGGGTCTGCTCCGGCTCGGCGTCCGCGCGCACGGCCACCAGCCCGGCCGAGAAGGACAGCGGCACCGGCGTCCCGTCCCGGGTGCGGAACGGATTGGCCGCCAGGCTTCCCATCACCTTGTCCAGGGCGTTGCGGGCCCCGGCCACCGGGGTGTCCGGGAACAGCAGGACGAATTCATCGCCGCCCCAGCGGGCCAGGATGTCGGAGCGGCGCAGCGCGGCCGCGAAGGCGCGGGCCGCATGGCGCAGGGCGGCGTCCCCGGCGACATGGCCGAGGGCCCCGTTGATGCGGGACAGGAAGTCGCAATCGAGCAGGGCCAGGGAGGCCGGCTCGCGGCTGCGCGCCGACAGGGCGGACACGCGCCGGAACGCCTCCAGGAATGCGGCCCGGTTGGGCAGGCCCGTGAGGGCGTCCTGGCGGGCCTCGCGGCGGTGCTCGACGCTCTTGTGCAGGCGCGCGGACACCGCGGCCTTGAGGACCTCCGGGGCCAGCGGCTTCTCGAAATAGGCGTCGGCGCCCAGGGCGAAGCATTCGGTCTTGGGCTGGGAACCCCCCATTCCCGAGAGGATGATCACGGGCACCCCCGCGGTGGAGGAGCGTTCCCGGAGGAGCATCAGGAAATTCCGGCCGTCTGTGTCCGGCAGGCCGAGGTCGAGGACGATCAGGGACGCCAGCTGCCGCTCGAGCAGGGCCAGGGCCTCGCCGGCGCTTCCCGCCAGCAGGATTTCCCGATCGGGTCCGGATAGGATGGTCTCGAGCAGGCCGGCCATCTGGACGTCGTTCTCGATGACGAGGATGGCGGGGACGTCGCCGGCGCCGAGCGCGCCCTGCACCTTGTCCAGCTCGGAGAGGAGGCGATCGAGCCGGGGCACGACGTCCTCGGGCAGCGCCTCCTCCACCTTGCGGGCGGTCTCGCCCAGGGCGGGATAGCCGTGGGCGGCCGCGTAGACGGACAGGCTGTGGGCGATGCGCCGGATCGAGTCCAGGCTGGAGGGGGTCTTGGGAAGTGTCTTGCGCGCCGATTTCAGGGCGTCGATGCTGGCGGGCAGGCTGCCCCGGTACCAGCGGCGGAGTTCGTCCATGGTCAATTCCCCTCGCGGCCGGTTCCGGCCGGCGCGCCCCCGGCTCCGGGCGCGGCATCCAGGTCCTGGAGGCCGAGGTGTCGGAAGGCGAACTCCAACCGCATCCCCGCCCCCAGGTAGTCGCTTCCCCGGAAGCTTCCGGCCAGCACGTTCCCGCCCACCTTCAACCGGTAGGCGTCCCGCAACCGCAGCCCGAGATCCGCCCCCAGCTCCGTCTCATGGCCGAACTCGCGGGTGGACCCCTCCAATAGGAGCTTGGGAAGCAGCCAGGCGCGCCATACCCGCGCGGGCGCCGGGAACCAGGTCCGGACGGCCTCGGCATAGGCCCGTTGCACGTTGTCGTTGGCCTCCGAGGGCTCCAGGGCCGTCCGCAGGTAGCGTTGGCGGTTGGCGTCCGGGGCCTTGGCCGCCGCGCCCAGGCCCAATTGCCAGGCGTCGCGGCCCGAAGCCCGCAGCCAGGCGTAACGTCCCTGATACAGGGTCCCCTCCCGGTGCGCCGGGTCCCCGGCCGCGGTCTCCTCCTCCCCGTAGCGCGTGGCCTTCGCCTCGAAGCGGTGCCGCGAAGACCCGGTCTCCAGCACCGCGCGGAGGGTGCCGCCGAGCTGCGACGCCGGATGGAACGGGTGGCCGTCCACGGGCTCGAAACGGGTGGGCCGGGCGTAGGTCGCCCCGGCCATCAGGTCCCAGGCGCCGACGCGGACGCGGCCGAACACCCCCGCCTGCAGGCCCTGGGGCGTGACGAAGTTCGGCGACGGGAGGGGGCTGTACTCGCTCAGCGAGCGCTGCAGCGCGGCGGTGTCCGCCTCGGCCACCCGGCCATCCACGAGGGGGATGCTCCCGCCCAGGGAGACGAAGAGGTGGTCCCGCAGGATTTCCGCCGTGCCCTGGACCTTGAGGGCGAAGATCTCCCGGTAGGGTTCGCTGAACCCCGGGGCCAGGGTCTCCCGGTAGCGCCATCCGGCGTGGAAGGAGGCGAAGGCCAGGGATTGGATGGTGAATCCCTGGTAGGCGGAGATCTGGTAGGGACGGCTGCCGTCCGCCCCCTCCGGGGACCCGAGGTAGAAGGCCTCCACCGCGCTGTGGGCGATCCAGGGCAGGCCCCGGCCCGCCTCGGCGCCGATGGCGTCGGGGCCGGCCGGGAAGGCGGCGGCGCCCTGGGCCCGCGCCGGAGCCATGCCGTTCCAGAGGAGGGCGAACATCGGCGCCAGGATCGCGCGCGTCAAGGGCCCAGCCTGCCCGGGCTGCACAGGTAGCATCCCGATTCGTGGGCCCCCGGGCGGAACGTCCCCGGTTCGCTCCAGCCTTCGCCTTCGCGCTCGGTGGCGAGCAGGTCCACCTCCATGTCCAGCTCCCGGAACTCACCGGAGATGAAGGCCTGCATGGGCCGATCCGGCGTGCGCAGGGACGCGCCCGCGGCGAAGAGCCGGCCCGGGAGGAAATCGGCGAGGCCCCGGCCTCCCCGCGCGGGATCCACGGCGTGGAACTCGCGCAGGATCCGGTCGCCGCGCACCGCGCTCATCGCCTCCTGCTTCAGGGCGAATCCGCGGGTGCGCGTCATCCGCATGGCACCTACCCGTTCGGGGGGCTGCGAACCGAGCAGGGGATGGGCCGTCATGCTTCCGCGCACGACCTCCAGGGAGGAGACGCCGTCCGCCTGCCGGACGAGCGCGGCCTGGGGAAGCCCCCGGGCCACGAAAGACGAGGTGATGACGGCGGTGCTCTCCCGGAAAGCCGGGAGGCCCAGCTTGCGCAAGACGCTGTCGCCGGCCGCGGACGCGTTTTCGCCGAGCTTCTGCCGCAGGTATCCGGCGCTGTCCAGGGCATGCTGCCCGGCAGGGTCTCTCCACGCCAGGTCGGAGCTGTCCGGTGTGCCGGCCGATTTGGGACGCGAGGCCGAGGAGCCGGAGTCGGCCCCGCGCAGGAGCCCCAGGGAGCCGGCATGGACCTGCACCAGCCTGGGCAGCAGGAAGGTGTAGGAGGAATTCGGGTAGAGGACGAAAAGGACGTTCTCGGAACTAAGGGCGATGAGCCCGGGCACGTCTCCCAGGACCAGCGTCGTTCCCAGGGGCACCTCGTCGATGGATCCGCGCCGGATTATCTGCATGTCGCTCACCAGCAGGGCCGGATTCGCGGGAGGATTCAGCCGCAGGCCGCCGGCGGCCTGGGCAGGGGGCATCCGGGGACGGAAATGGGCCGCGAAGGATCGCGCAAGGCTCTGCCCCAGCTTCTTGCGCTTCTCGACGGCCTCCGGAAGGAAGCGCAGCGTATCCAGGAGGATGCGCTTGGCATCCTGCATGGACAGGACCGATGGGAGGCAGATGCAATCGCCCCGGTCATCCTCGCGCTTCTCGGTCCGGCATTCCACCGCGAGGCCCCATTTCACCTGTCCGCCCGACAAGGCGGCCAGGAGGTCCGGGGATTGGTCCAGCCCCTTGGCGGCCTGGACCGAGTCCAGGCGCCGCTTGTGCTTGGAGCGCAAGTCGTAGACGAGCAGGGCGGTATCGTCGGCCAGAATCTGGCCCAGGTCCCGGGCCAGGCTTTCGCCATACAGCGAATCCCGGCCCTCGACCCAGGCGCCCAGCACGGTCACCGAAAATTTCGCGGAAGCCGCGGTAACGGCCAGGGCCAGGACAAGCCCAATCCGGAAAACAGGGGAAAACGGGGAAAAAAGGGTTCGCTGGACCGGCGCTTCCACACGGGAATTATACCCCTTCGGACCACCTGCCTGGCAACGCGCCTGGGACCCGAAACGCCATTAATTACATTGTCCGGACCCAAGCTTCCGGAGTATCCATGGCCGTCAGCCGTCGATCGTCCCGCCTGCGGAATCCGCTCGCATCCACCCTGATCATAGGCCTCTGCCTGCAGGGATGCCTCATTTCCTGGGGAGGCAAGGAGGAAATCCCAGAAACGCCCCCCCCTCCCGCCGGCGGTTATTACACCTTCCTCTTTCCGAACGATTCCAGCCGCCTCCACCTCGATTCGATGTACACCGTGCGCTGGCAAGCCGCCGATTCCGCCGGCGACGATCGGGTCCGGTTGTCCCTGTTCCGGCATGATTCTCTCCTGGACGATATCCGCGGATCCCTGCCGGCAAGCGGATCCACCCCCTGGGACCTCGCCGTCACGCGCTTCCTGGGCGATTTCCGCCTGGGTTCCGGCTCCGGCTACCGCCTGCGCATCGTGAACGTGGAGGACACTTCGAAATCGGCTTTCGGCCCCAGTTTCAGCATCCGTTCCGACTATTCCGGAAGCCTGGAATTGACCGCTCCGGTCCAGGGCTTCAAGGTCGCGGATTCGGTCCTGCGCATCGCCTGGACATCGACAGGCGACATCGGCGCCGAAGTGGGTCTGCATCTGTACCTCGGCTCCCGCATGCTGACGCCCCTGGCCAACTCGGTCCCCGTCGCCGAGGGAGAATTCTCGTGGCCCACCGTTCTCGAAACCATGCCTGCCGGGGACGAATACCGCATCCGCATTTTCTCGTTGTCCGATCCGTCCATCGGCCGGATGGGCCCGGCCTTCACGTTCGAAAC